>JAPULJ010000764.1 GCA_027295145.1 Alphaproteobacteria bacterium
CGCACGACGCGTTCTACACGCCGCGACAGTTCCAGCCAGGACAGGGCGTCGGGCACGCGCTGCTCGGTGATCCTTTTGAGCGCGCCGCCGACCTGTGATAGCGAATAAAATCCCGAAGCTGCTGCAACCAGTGAGAACATACAGATCGCCAGAAACGCAAGCAGCAGTCGCCCCCGAACGCCCACTGACGCAAATCTGCTTGGTTTATCCATTTCGCATCAATGTCTGCAGCGGTCGCTCCGACAGGTCAGGACGTCTTGCTGGAACCAGATGAGCCTCAATCCACAACCCACTTAATTCACTCGACTGGGACGTAGCTCTCCTCTTCGAACACATACCAGACAAACGGGCTCATGCCTGTCACATCACCTTTATCATCAAACCCGATCTTCCCCAGTACTGTATCAAAGCTGCCTGCAATCAAGGCATTGATCACCGCATCCGGTTTCAAAGATCCTGCTTGCTGAACAGCCTGCGCCCAGGCCTGGACAGCGCCATAGCTATACAAAGTATAGCCAGCCGGTTCATAGTCGTCTTCGTTCCGAAAGGCGGCAGTTACAGTTGCGGCTTCTGGATTTAGCCGAATGTCCGGACCAAACGTAAAATAGGCTCCTACACCCGCCTCACCTGCGATGATGGGAAAATCTTCACTTACTAAGGAGTCGCCGGAAATCAACTTCAAATTTGGTAAGATTTTCTTAGCTTGGCGTATAATTATTCCTATATCGCCTTGGTATCCGCCGACATAAAGAACCTCGACTTTCGCATCGACAAGATTGTCAATAACTGACTTGTAGTCCATTTGTTCTGGTGTGTAGCTATCGAATATGACCTCGGTAACACCACGCTGGTTAAGCTGGCGTTTTGTAAACTCCGCCAAGCCTTGGCCATAGATTTGGCCGTCATGTAGGATCGCGATCTTGCTGTTGGCGTATTCGTCGGCCAAGTAGTTGCCAGCGATAGTACCTTGCTGGTCATCACGGCCTATCACGCGAAACACATTCCGCCCGCCTTCATCGGTGACCTTGGGATTTGTCGATGCCGGTGAGATCATTATGATCCCGGCCTCTTCATAGGTTTTACTGGCAGCGAGTGAAGCACTGGAACAGACGTGCCCAATGACAAGAATTACTCCCTCGCTCGCCAATTGCCGTGCTGCCGCTCCGGCCTGTTTTGGCTCGCACGCATCATCCACCGACGTCACTACAATCTCCTGACCAAGCAAGCCACCTTTGCCGTTCAAATGAGAAATAGCCTTTAGAGCGCCAATTTCTTGCTGTTCGCCGGAAGGCAAAGCGCTACCTGATAAAGGCCCGGCGATGCCAATCTTGATTTCGGCGTGCGCCGCCGTCGCGGCCCAAACGATTGACGCGACAGCGCCGATCAGGCCGCCGATAATCCCGACTGTCATTTATCCCTCCATGTTCAACCGAGCGCCGAACAGATGTCTGTTGTCTCCGATGTTTGCGAGCGCTCTTTATCGGAGCCCTGTCCTGACCCATTTCTTGTCGCCATTTGGGTCAGATTGACGAGCACGTTATTGCACAGATCCGGCTGTGTCGAGCCGCGGCCATTTTGTGCCGATGCCGATGCGAGTCGACGGCTGCGCATTCGCGCGCCGGTCCGTGCTGCGCTAAGCTGTCGCGCGCGACCCGCTGGAATCACTCGACCAGTACATATTCTTCCTCGCCGAATACATACCAGACGAAGGCGCTGTTACCCGTCACGTCGCCCTTTTCATCAAACCCAATCTTACCCAGAACGGTATCAAAGCTGCCTGATTTCAAGGCATTGATCACCGCATCCGGTTGCAAGGACCCCGCTTGTTGAACAGCCTGCGCCCAGGCCTGCAGAGCGCCATAGCTATACAAGGTAATACCATCTGGTTCGTAGTCATCTTCGTTGCGGAAGGCGGCAACGACAGTCGCGGCTTCTGGCGCTCGGCGAAAATCCGGACCAAACGTAAAATATGTTCCCTTACCCGCGTCGCCCGCCATAGTAAGAAACTCGCCGTTCGCCAATGAGTCGCCAGATAACAACTGAAGATTGGGGATTTTCTTTTTGGCTTGTCGTAGAATTAGTCCAATATCGGCTTGGTATCCACCAGCATAGAGAACATCAACTTTTGCAGAGACAAGTTTGTCGACGACTGATTTGTAGTCCATTTGTTCCGGTGTATAGCTATCGAATATGACCTCGGTCACACCACGCTTGTTTAGCTGGTTTTTTGTAAACTCCGCCAAACCCAAGCCATAGGCTTGGCCGTCGTGTATGATTGCGACATTGTTGTTGGCATAGTTGTCAGCCAGAAAGTCGCCGGCGATAACACCTTGCTGGTCATCACGACCTATAACGCGAAATACATTGCGACCGCCTTCATCGGTGACCTTGGGATTGGTCGAAGAAGGTGAGATCATTATGATCCTGGCCTTTTCATAGATTCCACTGGCAGCCATGGAAGCGCCGGAACAGACATGCCCAACGACGAAAACCACTCCCTCGCTGACCAATTGCCGTGCTGCCGCTTTTGCTTGTTCTGGCTCGCATGCATCGTCCACTGACGTGGCCACGACCTCCTGACCAAGCAAGCCACCGTTGTCATTCAGATCGGCAATGGCTCGTAGAGCGCCGATTTCCTGCTGTTCGCCAACGTTGAAAGTGCTGCCGGACAAAGGCCCTGCAATGCCTATCTTGATCTCGGCATGCGCCAACGTCGCGGCCCAGACGATTGACGCAATAGCGCCGATCAGTCCGCCGAGAATCCTTATTGTCATTGTTCCCTCCATGTTCGACCGAGCGCCGAACAGATGCGTATTGTCTCCGATGTTTGATCGTTCGTTAGATCGGAGCTCCAGCCTGACTGATTGTTCGTTTTTTCTTCACTACTGGCCGAACATCAGACTATTGCACGGTTTATGGGGTGTCGAGCCGGATTTGGTTCGGCCAGGCGGCAATTGGTGCCGGTGATTGAGTGCAACGCCGCAAACCTCATGTGAGCACGCGCTCGATCCCAAGCAGATCCCCGCGAGGAAGCCATGGATGGAGTCATCGGTTGCACGAGATAGGTTCGGAGAAGGGGGAGAATGACTGCCTTTGATGCTGTAGCCGGGTGCCGTCACCGACATCGCGATATGCCATAACTGGTTTTCTCGTACAAAGCGGCTCATGTCTCCTCCTGGCTATTAGCAGACATTAGGCAAGTGACGCTGTGAGGTCCGCTCTCCGCTCAAAAGCAGACATTGGCGAACTGAATTTCAGAAGCCACGCTTTTTAGGTCTGCTTTCCGCTCCAAAGCGGACCTCGATCGACTAGGCCGCCGATGTCTGGTTTTGACCCGAAGCGGACTTTCGAGGCATTGAGCATTCGATAGCATCTTCATGATAATGTGCCGCCCTGATCGGGTGTCTAAATGAGTAGGTTACCCGCCGTAGGACTGTCGTGATCCGACGATTCAGTACGTGCGAGTGGGGTCGGAATGGGAATCAGCAAGGAACGACGCCACTGGGATCGGCGCTTGAAAGCCCTCAGGCGAAATGGTGCGGACCGGCGTGCAACCGAGAGAGAGACCACGGGCCGTCGAACGAAAGGCGAGCCGATTACAGCCGCTACCACCAGGGCGTAAATACCGATTGAAATGCCGGTATCCG
>JAPULJ010000765.1 GCA_027295145.1 Alphaproteobacteria bacterium
GGGGCTGAAATCCCTGGTCGCCAGAAACGTGGAGGACGCCCGTCTGTCATTCACGGACGATCTCAATTCCGCCGTTGCCGAGGCTGACGCGGTATTCATCGCCGTTGGTACGCCGGCACGCCGCGGCGACGGTCACGCCGATCTCTCTTTTGTCTACGCTGCCGCCAAGGAGATCGCCAGCGCCATTGCCGGCTATACGGTGGTGATCACGAAATCGACGGTTCCCGTGGGCACCGGCCGGGAGGTCGAGCGTATTGTCAGGATGGCAAATCCCAGCGCCGAAATTGACATCGTTTCCAATCCCGAATTTCTACGCGAGGGCTCGGCGATCGAGGACTTCATGCGCCCTGACCGAATCGTTATCGGTACAGACAGCGAGCGGGCCGGTGCGGTGATGCACAAAATCTATCGGCCCCTTTATATTCGCGAAACACCGATCCTGACAACGTCGCTGGAGACGTCGGAGCTGATCAAGTACGCCGCCAACACGTTCCTGGCGACCAAGATAACATTCATCAACGAGATTGCCGATCTGTGCGAACGGGTCGGCGCCAATGTCCAGGACGTGGCCAAGGGGATCGGGATGGACGGGCGGATCGGCGCCAAATTCCTGCACCCGGGACCGGGATATGGCGGCTCGTGTTTTCCCAAGGATACGCTCGCCCTGGCGCGTACGGCGCAAGAGACGGGCTCGCCCTTGCGACTGATTGAAACCGTCATCGACGTCAATGAGGCGCGCAAGTCACGAATGGCGCAGAAAATTGCCGAGGCCTGCGGCGGATCGGTGAAGGGCAAAACGATTGCAATACTGGGCCTCACCTTCAAACCCAACACCGACGATATGCGCGACAGCGCCAGCCTGAAGATCGTTCCAGCCCTGCTCGATGCGGGGGCAAAGATCAGGGCCCACGATCCCAAAGGAATGGAGGAGGCCAAGGCGATGTTGAAACAACCTGAGATCACTTGGTGTGATGAGGTCTACGAGACCATGCAGGGTGCCGATGCGTTGGCTTTGGTTACCGAGTGGAACGAATTCAGGGCCCTCGATCTCGACCGGACGCGCTCTTTGATGAAGGCTTCGGTGATCGTCGATCTGCGCAATATCTATGATCCCGCCGAAATGGCCGAGGCAGGGTTCAAATATGTCTCGATCGGACGGCCTACCCTGATGCCGGTATTGCGGGCGCAGAAAAGCGAGACCGCGTGATGGCCGGCGGCCATCGGTTCGATTCCACGGTCCTTCGCGAATACGATATCAGGGGGGTGGTGGGGCGAACCTTGCACGAGGCCGACGCCGCTGCCATCGGCCGGGCCTTCGGGACGCTGATTGTGGACGAGGGCGGAAAGAGCGTCGCAGTCGGCTATGACGGGCGTTTGAGTTCTCCTGATCTCGAGGCGGCGCTGGTGGATGGTTTTGCCGAGTGCGGTCTGGAAGTCTTTCGCGTCGGTCGAGGCCCGACACCAATGCTCTACTACGCGGTGCATTCCTTGAACGCCGGTGGCGGGATCATGGTAACCGGCTCGCACAACCCGCCCGACCATAACGGTTTCAAGATGATGCTCGGCCACGATTCCTTCTATGGCGAGGCGATCCGGAAATTGGGGCAATTGGCCGAAAGCGGCACCTTCACGCAAGGTGCTGGAACGGTGATCGACCGCCCGATGCTGGAGGAATATGTCACCCGCTTGATGGAGAATGTTGAAGTTGAGAGCGATTTGATAATCGCCTGGGATGCCGGCAATGGCGCGGCTGGTGAAGCGATGGTGATGTTGACCCAGGATCTTCCGGGGCACCATATTCTGCTGAACGAGGAGATAGACGGCACATTTCCAAACCACCACCCCGACCCGACCGTCGAAGCAAATCTCGAACAACTTCGCGCCTGCGTCCTCGACAAGGGCTGCGATATTGGCTTCGCTTTCGATGGTGACGGCGACCGTATCGGCGCGCTTGATGGCAAAGGCCGGATCCTGTGGGCCGACCAATTGATGGTTCTTTTTGCGCGCGATGTGCTCGAACACAATCCCGGCGCCACGATTATCGCCGACGTCAAAGCCAGCGGGGTATTGTTCGACGAAATCGCACGGTTTGGCGGTAACCCATTGATGTGGCGCACCGGCCATTCGCTGATCAAGTCGAAAATGCGCGAGAAGAATGCGCCACTCGCCGGAGAAATGAGCGGTCATATCTTCTTTGCCGATCGCTATTACGGCTTCGACGATGCGCTCTACGCTGCGGTACGCCTGGTCGAGATACTGGCGCATTCCGGCGAAAGCCTTGCGGATTTCCATGACCGGCTGCCTTCAGTCCTCAACACACCCGAACTACGATTCGATTGTGCCGAAGAGCGGAAATTTGCCGTCGTCGAGGAGGTTCGCGAGCGGCTGGCGGTGGCTGGCGCGAATGTCACGGCAATCGACGGTGTTCGGGTCAACACCGATGACGGCTGGTGGTTGTTGAGGGCGTCGAATACCCAGGCTGTTCTGGTGGCGCGCTGCGAGGCGGCGGATAGTGGCGGGCTCGATCGGCTCAAGGCTCAACTCGCCGACCAACTCGACAAGAGCGGCGTGGCATTACCGGAATTTTAATCGCGCTTGGGTTCGGCGGTGAGTAGCGGAACATGTTGAATTTCTTCTTTTACGGCACGTTGCTAGAGCCGGAGGTCCAGCGACTTGTGCTGCAGCGGGATGTGCCGTCGGAAAACGTCGTCCCAGCAACACTTGTCGGCTACCGGCGATACATGGTGCTCAACGCCTCCTATCCCGCCGTTGTGCGCCAACCAGGCGCCGAGATCGATGGAATTGTTATGATTGGCCTTGATGCGCTCGACGCTGCGCGGCTCAGCATTTTCGAAGGCGATGGCTATGTCGCGGCGAATTGCTCTGTAAAGATAACGGAAGACGAATCCGGTAAAGACAGGCCGACGCAGGCATGGGTTTTTATCGCATCCGATCGGATGCCCCTGACCAAGGCGGATTGGTCGTTGAAAACGTGGCGGGTTGCCCATATGGGCCAGATACTGGAGATCGCTAATAACAGGCTGGGAGTGCGTGGTGACGACAATGTAGCGGTTCAGGAGCGAATATGGCGTGCCCGGCTCAAAACCGGTTGATCCTGTGACCGCGGGGCGGTGCTACGAACGGCTGCGGCGGTAGCGGCGAGGGCCGTAAACAGCGCAATGCTGTTTGGCGCGGCGAAGCGTGCGGCAGGCGCTGTAGGCTTGCTTGCGGCTGAAGCCTTGCAGGCGCGCCATATAGATTCGGCCCGATCGGCTTCGCACGATCCTGCGCCGCGCATACCGGAATTGGGGCAGACGACGGGCCGCACGATAAGCGGCGCGCCGTGCGTGGCGATGGCTGCGATAAGCGCCAACCTGCACGCTGTAGCGACGGTACCGTCTGGGTACGAATGAGGATGTTTTACGTACGGAGTTGAGGCGGGCAGTCAGGCGCAGGGTGGGCTTGAGCGTTTCCGCCCGCGTGCGATTGACCAAAACTGTCGAGGTACCCTTGGGATTTGCCGCGGCATACATCGACTGTTTGCCGAACGATCTGTTGAGCATCGCGGTCATCCGCCAATCGCGGTCCCGCCGCGAGCGGCCGCCGAGGACGATGGCGATCACACGGCGCCCGGTCTTGTTGCGCGCCGAGACGATCAGGTTGTGACCCGATGCGCGGACGTATCCAGTCTTGAGCCCGTCAACACCGGGATAGCGGCCAAGGAGCCGGTTGTGATTGCGATAAACCCGGCCTCGGTAAACGAAGGCTCGGGTACTGAAATAGTGATAGTGCTGAGGATACTTGCTGATAATCGCCCGGGCCAGGATGGCAAGGTCGCGGGCGGTGGTGAGTTGGCCGCGTGCGGGGAGGCCTGATGCGTTTCGGAACGTCGTCCGAAGCATCCCAAGCGCGCGGGCCTTGGCTGTCATTATACGTCCGAAGTTCGCCTCGCTACCACCCAATGCCTCGGCCAGGACGACCGCCGCATCGTTGGCTGATTTGGTGACCAGAGCGAGAATCGCCTGTCGTACGGTAATGGTGCCGCCGGCGCGCAGCCCGAGCCGCGAAGGTCGGGCAAACTGTGCTCGCCTCGAAATTTTCAGCGATTGGTCGATTTTCAGCCGTTTGCTGGCGAGCGCTTCGAAGACAAGATAGAGGGTCATGACCTTGGTCAGTGAGGCGGGCGCATGGAGCTTGTCGGCTTTATAGGCACTCATGACCCGCCCGGATTGCCAGTCGACAACAATCGTTGCCCGGCTGGGCCGTGCGGAAGCAGGGTTGATCGAGCCGGTAAACAGAATTAGGCCGAGCGCAAGAACCAACGCAGCGAAGACTGCCCCGATGCGCTGATACGCAAGCACCTGAAAATCCGAAAGGCCTGTCAATAAACCCTCCCGCTCGAAAACCCCTAGTCGACAGTCTCGGCGATTCTACAAAGCTGGGTTCCAACTGTCCACCAGCTAATCCAATTTTGATCTTACGCGACAACCGGTTAACAATCGCTAAGACCTCTGTTCAACCGCTTTGCCTACATCCACCGGCGTGCCACATAGACCCCACGCACGGCAAGTTGGAGCGGCTAACTTGGCTATGTGGTACGGGCAGATTCCGCTTTCCATCCCCGAATGCGAAAAATCGTATCTCGTTTATTGTGCAGCGCAATATTTCATTGACATATATCGTATACATCACTATTAAATTCCCATGCTGCAATGCAGCAAAACCTTTGTCGCTCGGACGCGAAACCAAGCGAATTGAGGCGCCGGAGTGCTCGTATCAACAACCAACTGAACTCAGGAGACCGTTGAGAATGGAAGACAAAAAAGTCAAAGCGCAAGGCGCTAAGAAATTGGAAAATGAGGTGATCGCAGGCCAGGATAGCGTAGAAAAGGCGATTGAGGCTGGACAGGAAACTGCCGAGAAGGTTGTTAAAGTCGGTCAGGAAACCGTTGAAAAGGCCTCTAAGGCCGGCAAGAAAAGTGCCGAGAAAGCCGCAAGGGCCGGAGCCGACGCCCTGAGCAGCGGCTATGATCGCTATCTTGCGCTGGCAAGGGAGCAGCTCGAAAAAGTTCTGCCCGAAGTGGTCGGTAAATTCGACGAATTCGCGAACTTCGGCAAGGGCACAACTGATGCGTTCTTCAAGGCCGGCGATGTCGCCGCCAAGGCGTTGGAGACTGTGGGCGAAGACGTCGTTGCGTACCACCGCACGGTCTGGGACGACAGCATTGCCAACACTAAGGCTCTATTTGGCTGCAAGACCTTCGAGGACGTCATCGAATTACAGACCACGTTGGCTCGTGCGCAATTCGATAAATTCGTCAGCGATAGCGCTAAGTTCGGCGAGCTTTCGCTTAAGACCGTAAATCAAGCGCTGGAGCCGATCGGCGCCAGCGTCAACGAAGCATTTGGTAAATTCGGCAAGCCGATCGCCGCCTAAAATTCTGTTGTTATGAGCGTTTCGAGATCGTGTGCCCGGTGGTAAATTCGCCACCGGGCGTTTGATTTTGTGTATGGAAGCTTGAATCCTCGGGCAAAAATGGCATTTCTGTCTTTATAGACGTTCACCGAAAATTTTGGATGTCTGGACGAAGCTTGGATGCGAACCTGACTGAAAGGCACATCTCAAAGGCAATGAGCGAAGACAAGAAAAACAACAACGGCGGATCGGACACGGGCGTGGTCGTCAGGACTCGGCCGAAGACCAAGAAACCGTCGTTGTACAAAGTATTGATGTTGAACGACGATTACACGCCGATGGAGTTCGTCGTCAGCGTGCTTGAGCGATTCTTCAACAAGAGCCACGAAGAAGCGACCCAGATCATGCTTCACGTCCACCAGCGCGGTGTGGGTGTGTGCGGTGTCTTTACGTATGAGATCGCCGAGACCAAGGTGAACCAGGTCATGGAATTTGCCCGTCGCCAACAGCATCCTCTCCAGTGTACGCTGGAGAAGGAGTAGTCCCACCGGCAAGGAGCGTGAACTAGGCATGCTATCGTCCAATTTAGAGCAAAGTCTCCATCGTGCGCTCGCTTACGCCAACGAGCGCCATCACGACTACGCGACCCTCGAGCACCTGCTGCTGGCACTGAGCGAGGACCAGGATGCTATCGCCGTGATGCGGGCCTGCGGGGTCGATGTCGAGCGCATCCGTGGGGCGCTAGTCGACTATATCGATAGCGAGCTCGACGATTTGATCGACGAGAAAGGCGAGGAAGCGAAGCCTACCGCAGGTTTCCAACGCGTTCTCCAGCGCGCCGCCATCCACGTACAATCTTCGGGCCGGGAAGAAGTCACCGGGGCCAACGTGCTCGTTGCCATGTTCGCCGAGCGAGAAAGCCACGCGGTCTACTTCCTGCAGGATCAGGACATGACCCGGTACGACGCCGTCAACTACATCTCGCACGGCATCGCCAAGGTGCCCGGAAAGTCGGAGGATCGGCCGGTCCATGGCGCTGACGAGGAAGCCGGCGGCGAAGCCTCCGTCAAGCAGGGTAAGGAAGCTCTCGGTAGCTATTGCGTCGATCTGAACGAAAAAGCCAAGAAGGGCCGGATAGATCCGCTGATCGGCCGCGTTGAAGAAGTCGAGCGGACGATTCAGATCCTGTGCCGCCGCCAAAAGAACAACCCGCTCTATGTCGGCGAACCCGGCGTCGGGAAGACGGCCATCGCCGAAGGCTTGGCACGGCGAATTGTCCATAACGAAGTTCCCGAAGTGCTCAAGAACGTGACAATCTATTCCCTCGATATGGGCGCGCTGCTCGCCGGCACGCGGTATCGCGGCGATTTCGAAGAGCGCTTGAAAGCAGTGTTGTCCGAGCTCGATGCGATGCCGGACGCCATTTTGTTCATCGACGAGATCCACACCGTCATCGGCGCCGGCGCCACTTCGGGCGGCTCGATGGATGCCTCGAACCTGCTCAAGCCGGCGCTCGCCTCGGGAACGATGCGCTGCATCGGTTCCACGACCTACAAGGAGTACCGCAACTATTTCGAAAAGGACCGGGCCCTGGTCCGGCGGTTCCAGAAAATCGATATCAACGAGCCGACGATCGATGACACGGTGAAGATTCTTCGCGGTCTGAAGCCCTACTACGAGGAACACCACAAAGTGCGCTATACGGCGGAGTCGATCCGCGCTGCGGTCGATCTTTCCTCGCGCTACATCCATGACCGAAAATTGCCCGATAAGGCGATTGACGTGCTCGACGAAGTCGGCGCGGCGCAGATGTTGTTGCCGCCGAGCCGGCGCAAGAAAACGATCGGCGTCAGGGACATCGAGGAAATCGTCGCCAAAATCGCACGCATCCCGCCGAAGAATGTCTCCCGCGACGACAAGCAGTTGCTGGGGAGCCTTGAGCGCGACTTAAAGCGCATGGTCTACGGCCAGGACAAGGCGATCCAGGCCCTAACCGCGGCAATCAAACTCGCCCGCGCCGGTTTGCGTGAGCCCGAAAAACCCATCGGCAATTACCTGTTCTCCGGCCCAACAGGCGTCGGCAAAACCGAGGTGGCGCGGCAATTGGCGCTGACGTTGGGGGTCGAACTGATCCGTTTCGATATGTCCGAATATATGGAGCGCCACTCAATCTCACGGCTGATCGGCGCGCCGCCGGGTTATGTCGGCTTCGATCAGGGTGGGCTTTTGACCGACGCTATCGACCAGCATCCCTACGCCGTGCTTCTGCTCGACGAGGTCGAGAAAGCCCACCCCGATCTGTTTAATGTGCTGCTGCAGATCATGGATCACGGCAAGCTAACCGACCACAACGGCAAGACGATCGATTTCCGCAATGTCATTCTCGTCATGACGACCAACGCCGGGGCCTCGGAACTCGCCAAGCCGGCGATCGGCTTCGAGCGTAGCGAGCGCGTTGGCGATGACTTGGAAGCAATCGAGCGCATGTTTTCACCGGAATTCCGCAATCGTCTCGACGCCACGATCGGTTTCAAGAGCCTGGCTCCCGAGACCGTGGGCAAGGTGGCCGACAAGTTCATCATGCAACTTGAAGAGCAACTGGCCGACCGCAACGTGACGATCGAACTCACCGATGAGGCCCGCAAATGGCTGGCGGAAAAGGGCTACGATCCTAAGTTCGGCGCTCGCCCGCTGGCCCGGGTAATCCAGGAGAACATCAAGAAACCGCTCGCCGAGGAACTTCTCTTCGGTAAGCTCGACAAGGGCGGATCGGTGCAGGTGAAAGTTGGCAAGGACGGCAAGCTCCGCTTCAATTATCAAAAACGCCCGCCGGCCGGTGAGAGGTCGGGCAACAAGTCCGGGTCTCGCCGCGGCCCGGGCTCGGGGCCTGGCAAGGGCAGCGGCAGGAAAAAGAAGCCGGCCTTCGTCGAGTAATATCGTGTCCGGGAGCGTTTATTACCCGACATCACCTTCGCTTTGGCGAAACGGTGACATCGCGGCGAGATAGGCAAGCTCCTGCTCGACGGCACGGCGTTCGCGCCGGCAAAAATCGGTAACCGCGCGCCGAAACCCGTCATCGCGTATCCAGTGCGCGCTCCAGGTCGGCCGCGGCCGGTAGCCGCGCTGGATCTTGTGAGGTCCTTGGGTGCCGGCTTCAACGCGGGCGAGGCCGTTGGCGATAGCGAATTCAATTGCTTGGTAATAGCAGGCCTCGAAATGCAGGAACTTGAATTCACCGGCACAACCCCAGTTTCGACCGTAGAGCGCATCGCCGCCCCGGATATTGAGAGCGCCGGCAATGATCTCGCCGTCTTTCTCGGCCACTATGAGCACGACCTGATCGGCCAGACGTTCGCCGAGCAGCGAGAAGAATTCTCTTGTAAGGTAGGGATAACCCCACTTGCGATCGTAGGTGGCGATATAGAACCGATGGAAAGCGTCCCAGTGGCGTGGTTCGATCTGGGCGCCGACCAGCGGCCGTACGCGGATACCGGCCTCGGCGACGGTGCTGCGTTCCCTGCGGATGGTTTTTCGTTTTCGCGAAGTTAGGCGGGCGAGGAAATCCTCGAAATCGGCGTAGCCTTGGTTCTCCCAATGGAACTGCTGACCCATGCGCAGAACCATTCCGGCTTTTTCCAACGCCACCGCTTCGTCTTCGATAGGGAAGGTGACGTGGAGCGATGACATCTCGCTTTGGCGGGTGACTTCAAGCATCCCGGCGATCAGCAATTTGCGGGTTCGCTCGGCATCGCTACCGGGTTGAACCAGAAGACGCGGGCCGGTCACCGGCGTGAAGGGGATCCCAACAAGAAGCTTGGGATAGTATTGCCCACCGGCTTGCTGGTAAGCGTCCGCCCAGCCGTGATCGAAAACATACTCGCCCTGAGAATGGCTTTTGACATACATCGGCGCACAGGCAATCACACTCCCTGCTGCGTCCTCGATAACCAGATGTTGGGGCAGCCAGCCAGCTTGCGCGGTGGCCGATTGGCTCTCTTCCAAAACCTTCAGGAACGCGTGGCTGAGGAACGGATTGTCCGACGGCCCGCCGATCCCGGCGCAGGCATCCCACCCAGGCGCATCGACATCTTCGATCCGCCGGTAGATTTTAACCGTCGCTTTTTCACCGCCGTCTGGCACCGTGCCGCCCCACCATTATCGTTTTCGAACTGCCTATAGAGATATAATTACCGTCCGGTTATGTCCGCACACAGGACCCAGCGAAAGACCCAATCGGGTTTGCGCGCGGCGGATATTGGATCGCGAGCGATGGTTATTTTTTCTTCATGTCGCCGAAGCGTGCCTGCCGCGATCTTTCTGCCCACTTCTTGGCCTTCGCTTCGTCCGGCTTCAATCCCAGCCCCCCTTCGAGATAGAGCGTCGACATTCGGTTCATGGCGCCGACATGGCCGCCCATTGCCGCAAGCCTCAGCCAGCGGATCGCCTTGGCCAGATCTTTTATTGTGCCGACCCCTTCCTCGTAATTGAATGCGGTCACGGCCATCGATCCGACGTCACCAAGCTCGGCGGCCTTGAGCGCTAATCGAAAAGCGTCTCCGTTGCGCTTCAGGTTCTTGTAGATCACGACGGCGAGCGTGAGCGCATTTATGTTACGCCCGTTGATTTTCACCGCAGTTTCGATCGGAGGAAGGGCGTAGCCGTAGGCGCGAATATAAGAGTAGACGGTCGCCAAGTCGTAATGCGTACGCCAGCTTTCCGGCCATTTTTTAGTCATCTCGCGAAACGTTTCAATCGAAGTTTCGTAGCGGCCGAGCGTCAGGTAGAGATAGCCCAGCCGTTGGTGCAGGCGCTCGTCCCTGGGCGCCGCCCTGACCGCTCGCAAGCATAATTCCAGTGCCGGCTTGCCCTTGAGCGCGTGGCATTTCGCCGCTAGGTCGGAATCCGCCGCGAGGGTCGGTACCACGCCGGAGGCCAGCGTCAGAACCAGCCAAATTGTTGTGACAAGCCGCAGAGGGTGCATCACGATGCCTTGAAAATATCGGGTTGCAAAGGCAGCGCAGTCTATCACGATTGTGCTGGTTTATGCGGAACACATTTCTGCGATTGTAATCTGAAGCGTTGGCTTTCTTCCGACGTAGGCGTCCTTCAACAGCAAAAGAAGGCCGGTAGAGTCCATAATATCGGCAAGAGATTGCCCAATTAGCGCCCCGGCAAAGCCTCGTTTTGTCCGTCTCCTAACGGTAGGGGGGAGAAGGGCAGCAAGCCACGAAAACGATCTTTCTTGTCTTCCTTATTACCGCCATGGGTGTCCTGGTTAGCGCCTGTACGATACCAGGGGTCGGCCACTATCAGCGAGCGCTCGATCTCGGCTGCACAACGAGCCATTCAGGGCTTGTCTGTCCGAAAAGCATAAATCGCGGCGACTTTTAGTATTACACCGCACTCGCGCACATTTCTTAATTCTATTGAATATACCGAAGAAAAATCAACGTAAATACAGAGAATAATTCAATAAAAATCGAATGCGAACTAATATAATTTAATTAATGATTAAATATACTTGTAATATACCTAAATTTTAATCTATTTATTACTTAGATTAACTTGATATTATAGAGAACTCGATTAAGTTTCTCGCCAAGTTAATCTGGTAATTGAGAGGAGCGACGCGATGTTCCGGATTAAAATGAGCCTCATCGCTTTGATCGGCACTCTGGCCCTTAGCGCTTGCGGCGTTCAAGGCGTCTCTCAGTACCAAAACGCGCTCAATATGGGCTGCACGCCGGCGCCGACCGGCGGCGTTGTTTGTTCAGGCTGATGATGCGGGTGCCCTAATCAGACACCGCAAATACAATTGATATTGAAATTGAGATTTGGATGACTTGGCGCCGGTCTTCGGACCGGCGCTATTTATTTTAGCGGCGGACTTCGAATATGCCGTCGATGTCGACGGCTATCTTGAATGGCAGTGAGGATGCGCCGACGGCGAAACGGGTGTGCCTGCCAGCCTCACCGAACACCGTGACCATAATGTCGGAAGCGCCGTGAGCTGTACCGCCGCCACTGCCTCGTCCAGAGCGACGTCGGCGCCGACGATGCCGGTGCCTTTAAGTTCGCCGTTTTCGACCGGACCTTGACCGGAAATCCGGATCAACGCGCCAGTCCTCGTGGAGGGTACATGGCCGGCGATCGGCGCCATTGGTGCCGATAGTGTCAATCCTAACTAGGAAGAGCGCCGATCGACACGGCCGGCTGGGCAGCCAGACGTCACTTAATCTCGAATACGGCGTCGACCTCGACCCCAACACCCAGCGGCAGCGAGGGGGCGCCGACCGCAAAGCGGGCGTGCTTGCCGGCATCGCCAAAGATATCGACGATCAGGTCCGAGGCGCCGTTCACGACTTTGGGCTGGTCGGTGAAATCTGCTCCGCAGGCAACGAAACCGCCGAGTTTGACGCAGCGAACGACGCGATCGAGATCGCCTCCGCACGCTTCCTTCAATTGGGCGATAATATTAAGAGCGCAGGTGCGCGCCGCCGCCTGCCCGTCCTCCACGCTCAGATCTTGGCCGACTTTGCCCTTGTATCGTAGCTCGCCGTTCCAAAACGGAATCTGACCGGCGATGAAAACAAGGTTCCCGGTGACGATGTAGGGCACATAGTTCGCCGCCGGGCTCGCCGGATGAGGTAGCTCGATGCCTTTATCTTTGATGCCTTTTTCGATATTTCCGGCCACGGCGTCTCTCTCCTACTGGTTTGTGCGCGGCGAAGTTAGCGGATCGCCCGGCGCGGTGCCAGCTAGTGGCGGTAGCCAGCGCCGGTGGTGCCAAATCCGGATCGCAAAGATGGCAAAAGAGGGGGGTGCGCGTGACGCGCACCCCCTTAGGTAAGGGAGGAGTAACGGTCAGGCACGAGGCTGTGCCTGTCAGCTACAACCGCTGGTGCCGCCGCAGGTGTCACACTTCAGGCAGGTCCCGTTGCGTACCAGCGTAAAATTGCCGCACTCGGAGCAGGAGTCTCCCTCATAGCCCTTGATCCGCGCTTCGCGAACCAGGACCATTCGATCATCGACTTCCGCTGCCACGGCGGCAGAAACGGCGACGGATCGGGTCGCACCGTCGCCGGTTACGGCATGGGAGGTTCCGGCGACCACCATGGCTACCGTTTCCTGCACCGATGGGTGCTCTGCCCCAGCCGTATTCATAAGGCCAGCGTCTCCGGCCTTGTTTTTGGCTTGGCCATTTGCGCCGCCTTGAAATACCAAAAACTTGTTGCGGACGTAGCCCGTGCTGGCCATTTTCCGGACCGCGTCCATCGCTGCTTCGTCCTTATCATCGGGCGCGACCGCTTGATCGCGGGAGCCGCGGCCAATACTGTCCGGCAACAAATCGTCGGGCTCAACATGGGCCAGATCGTTGCGCCCAAGATAGGAAATCGCCAATTCGCGGAAAATATAGTCGAGGACCGAAGTCGACATTTTGATTGTATCGTTGCCCTCGACCATGCCCGACGGATCGAACCGCGTGAAAGTGTAGGCGTCGACGAACTCCTCAAGCGGCACGCCGTATTGCAGACCGATCGAGATAGCGATGGCGAAATTGTTCATCATCGATCGGAACGCGGCGCCTTCCTTGTGCATGTCGATGAAGATCTCGCCGATTGATCCGTCGATATATTCGCCGGTTCGCAGATAGACCTTGTGGCCGCCGACGATTGCCTTCTGGGTGTAGCCTTTGCGGCGCCCGGGCAGGCTGCGGCGTTCGGCTATGATCCTCTCGATGATACGCTCGGCGACAATCGGTGCGCGGACCGCGGCGGGCGCTTCGATCACATCGTCCAATTTATCCGCCTCGTCGTCCCCGATATCTTCGAATATGCTGGCGACGAGCGGCTGCGAGAGTTTGGAGCCGTCGCGATAGAGTGCGTTGGCCTTCAGTGCCAGCTTCCACGACATCTCGTAAGCGGCTTTGCAATCCTCGACCGTTGCGTTGTGCGGCATATTGATGGTCTTGGAGATGGCCCCCGATACGAACGGCTGGGCGGCGGCCATCATCTTGATATGGCTCTCCCAGGACAGGACGCGCGTGCCCGTTCGCCCGCAGGCGGTGGCGCAATCGAAGACCGCGAGATGCTCATCGGAAACGTGAGGTGCGCCCTCTATGGTCATGGCGCCGCAGCAATGGACGTTGGCGGCCTCAATTTCCTCTTTTGTGAAGCCGAGCTCGGAGAGCATATCGAAGCTGACATCGTCGAGCTGTTCGGTGGTGAAGCCGAGTACGCGGGTGCAGAAATCCTCACCGAGCGTCCATTTGTTGAAGGCGAAGCGGATATCGAATGCGCTCGCGATCTGTTCTTCGAGTGCCCCGAGCGCTGCCTCGGTGAAACCCTTGGCGCGCAGGTATTGGGGATTGATCCCCGGCGCCTGGTCAAGCGAGCCGTGACCGATCGCGTAGCGTACGATTTCCTCGATTTTGATCTCGGTATAGCCAAGGGTGCGAAGTGCGCGGGGAACCATGCGGTTGATAATCTTGAAATACCCCCCACCGGCCAGCTTCTTGAATTTGACCAGCGCGAAATCCGGCTCAATACCGGTGGTATCGCAATCCATCACCAAGCCGATCGTGCCGGTGGGGGCGACAACCGTTGCCTGGGCATTACGGTAACCGTGTTTCTTGCCGAGTTCGAGTGCCCGGTCCCAAGCCGTCGCCGCGGCCTTGATGAGGTCCTTGTCCGGGCAAGACGCCCGGTCGAGGGCAACCGGAGCAATCGAGAGCTTTTCATATCCGCTGCTCTGCCCGTGAGCCGCGCGGCGGTGATTGGCGATGACCCGAAGCATGTTCTCAGCGTCGGCTTCGTAAGCGGGGAAGGCCCCTAGTTCCTCAGCCATTTCGGCCGAGGTTGCATAGGCCACGCCGGTCATCAGAGCGGTAATGGCGCCGCACAGGGCGCGTCCCTCGTCGCTGTCATAGGACCGCCCGGTGGCCATCAGAAGGCCGCCGATATTGGCGTAGCCGAGCCCCAGGGTGCGATAGCGGTAGCTGAGATCGGCGATGCGCTCGGATGGAAACTGCGCCATCAGCACTGAAATCTCCAGCACGATCGTCCACAAGCGGACAGCGTGCTCGAAGCCGGTCACATCGAACGTGCCGTCTGCGCGCTGGAAGCTCATCAGGTTGAGGGAAGCCAGATTGCAGGCCGTGTCGTCGAGAAACATGTACTCCGAGCACGGGTTCGAGGCATTGATCCGGCCGCCATTGGGGCAGGTGTGCCACTCGTTGATCGTGGTATCGAACTGGATGCCGGGATCGGCGCAGGCCCAGGCGGCGTCGCCGATGCGATCCCACAGCGCGCGAGCCTTGAGCGTCTTCGCGGTCTCGCCGGTAGTGCGGAAGGTCAACTTCCAATCGCCGTCCTTTTCGACTGCCTCGAGAAAGGCGTTGGTTACACGAACGGAATTGTTGGAATTTTGGCCAGAAACCGTGAGATAGGCATCAGAGTCCCAATCGGTATTGTAGGTGCGGAACTCGATTGATGCGTAACCCTGGCGGGCAAACTCAATGACCCGCCGGATGAAGTTCTCTGGGATGGCGACGCGCCGCGCGGCTCTGATTGCTCGCTTTAGCGCGGGGTTGGACTTGGCATCGAAAGCCTTCTTGCCTTCGATCGCCCCGCAAGCGCTCATGACCTTGTTGAGATGCTCGTTTGCCAGCTTGGAGCCGGTGACGAGGGCGGCGACCTTCTGCTCCTCGATGACCTTCCAGTCGACGTAATCTTCAATGTCGGGATGGTCGACATCGACGACCACCATTTTTGCCGCCCGTCTCGTCGTGCCGCCTGATTTGATGGCGCCTGCCGCGCGGTCGCCAATTTTCAAAAAGCTCATCAGGCCCGAGGAACGACCGCCGCCCGATAGAGTTTCAGCTTCGCCGCGAAGGGCCGAGAAATTGGTGCCAGTGCCCGAGCCGTACTTGAACAGGCGCGCTTCGCGCACCCACAAATCCATGATACCGCCTTCGTTGACGAGGTCGTCGGCGACCGACTGGATAAAACAGGCGTGTGGTTGCGGGTGCTCGTAGGCCGACTTCGAACGTGTCATTTCCCCGCTGCGATAGTCGGTGTAATAGTGGCCCTGTCCCGGCCCATCGATGCCATAGGCCCAATGCAGCCCGGTATTGAACCATTGCGGTGAGTTAGGTGCCGCCATCTGTTTGGCGAACATGTAGCGCAGCTCGTCGTAAAACGCGCGGGCGTCTTCCTCCTGATCGAAGTATCCGCCTTTCCAACCCCAATATGTCCATGTCCCGGCAAGACGGTCGAAGACCTGCTTCGCCTTGTTTTCGCTGCCCTTGGCGCCAGCGCCCTTCTTCGGCGCCCGCCGCCACAGCCATTGCGGAACATCTTCCTCTTTGACAGGCTCAAGATCCTTTTCGGCGATGATCCCCGCCTTGCGAAAATATTTCTGCGCCAAAATATCGGTCGCCACCTGCGACCAGTTGGCGGGAACCTCGATATCGTTGTTCTCGAAGACGATCGAGCCATCTGGATTGCGAATCTCGCTTGTCGCTGCGCGGAACTCTATATCCGCGTAAGCTGAGTGGTCTTTCTTGGTAAAATGACGCTCGATCCGCATTCGTCCTCTCCGGTTCCCGGATGCCGTTTACCGCCAATTTCGGCAATTGCCAGATGTCTCTGGACCCCAGATGTTGTTTGGGGCAGGGAGCAAACCACAATCTGTTGTTGGGCGCAATAGATTTTGTGGCAAAAATGTGGCGACACACAGTATTTAGTGTCTTTCGCACTTAATTCGATTCAAGAAACCGCCAAGAAAAGGACGTAATTACCCCGGCCTATGGCTCTGATCGGCGTGCGTGGCGGAGTTCGGCGTATCGGCTTGCGAATATCGCGGCGATGACCAACGTTGCACCGACGAACTGCACCGGTGTCAGGCGCTCATTGAGAATTAGGGCGGCGAGGCCGATCGTAATGATCGGCTCGACATTCATCACCATAGCCACCCTCTGCGGTCCCGCCTTGCCGATTGCGCTATAGAAACACACCGCGGCAAACAGGTAGGCGATGAGGCATCCGGCGAGAGGCCACCAGCCTGCGGCGTCGCTTGGCAGGAAGAGCGTGCCCCGTGCCAGATTGTAGACGCTGAATACCGCCAGCATCGACACCGACATCACGAAGGTAATGACCAGACTGTCGGATTTGCGAATGATGGCCGCGCTTCCGACAATGTTGACCACGACCATGATCGTGGCGGCCAGGGCCAGAACAACACCCCGCCAATCGAGCCCGCTGGGCGAGACGCTGAGCGCCAGCGCGACCCCGGCAAAGGCCACCAACAGGGACACCACGGTAATGCCGGTTACCCGATGCAGGCCGGCAATATGCATGTAGCCGGCGACAATGAGCGGGAAGAGGTAGAAGATCAGGATCATTAGGCTCGCCGGGATGTAGTAGAGCGCGGTGAGCATGGCGAAAGCCTGACCGCTCAAGACCAACCCGAGAATCAGGCCCTGGACCAGGGTGCGGCCCTTGAGCCACGGATCGACGCCGCGAGCACGAAGCAAGACCCAGATGACGACGACGGCGAGCAGGCTGCGCAGGAAGAGGATCGTCGCCGGATCTGGACCATACGCGTAGGACGCCCGCGAGAGGGTGGTGTGAAAACTGAAACCCAAGGCCGCCAGGAGGACGAGAGCAACCGCGATCGAGCGGCGGACCGGCGCGGATGAGCCCTTGTTCGTCATGCGCTGCCGC
>JAPULJ010000766.1 GCA_027295145.1 Alphaproteobacteria bacterium
CTGACGCTCGGAATCGGCCTCATAGTGGCATCGGCTGCAAGCGGAGAGGCAACAAAGAATCTCACATTTACAGCTATCCCGGATCAGGACGAAAGCCGTTTGCGTGTTCGTTTCAATAAGATCGCTATTTATCTTACGAAGAAAGTCGGCGTCAATTTCAAGTACATTCCGGTAAAATCCTACACGGCCGCCATCACAGCATTTCGTAACAATCAGGTTCAACTCGCCTGGTTCGGCGGCCTATCAGGTGTCCGAGCGCGGCGACTGGTGCCAGGCTCGGGAGCCATCGCGCAGGGTTACGAAGATCAATTCTTTGTGACTTATTTTATTGCTCACAAGAGCACCGGTCTGAAACTGGCCAACAAATTTCCAACGGGAATCAAGGGCAAAACATTTACATTCGGCTCCAAGGGTTCAACTTCGGGCCGGTTGATGCCTGAATTCCATATCCGGCGCGTCTTCGGCGCGGCGCCGGAAACGGTGTTCCGCCGGGTCGGCTTCAGCGGCAGTCATTCGCGGACTATCGCCTTGGTCCAGGCCGGCGCTTATCAGGTGGGCGCGATCAATTTCAAGGTCTGGGAGAAAGAGTTGAAACTCGGCAGGATCGACAACAAGAGAATACGTATTATCTGGAAGACGCCGACCTATCCTGATTATCATTGGACCGTCCGCGGAGATTTGGCGAAGACATTCGGACCGGAAGTGAAGAAAAAGCTACGGCAGGCGCTCTTGCAGATGAAGGATCCCGATCTACTTAAGTCGTTCCCGCGTTCGAGCTTCGTTCCGGCAAAAAATGCCGATTACGACGTAATCGAGAAAGTCGCAAAATCGATAGGTTTGATCGACTAATGGCACTATTCGACCTGAGTGAAGTTCAAGCGGCCTACAATGGCACCCGTGTGTTGCAAAACATTACGCTCAGCATCAAGGCTGGTGAGCGCATTGCGCTGGTCGGCCGCAGCGGGACCGGAAAATCCACCCTTCTGCGCCTGCTTCATAGCCGAAAGAAAGAGGATATTGCCCTGGTTCCCCAAGATTTGGGCTTGGTCAAGGCGCTTTCGGTATTTCACAACGTGTATATGGGGCGGCTCAACCGAAACTCCTCTTGGTACAACGTTGTCAATCTCATCAGACCATTCCGCTCCGAAACCAAGGCCGTCCATGCCATTTTAGAAAAACTACGCCTCACCGACAAAATGTTCGTCCCCGTCGGCGAGTTGTCAGGTGGCCAGCAGCAGCGCACTGCCGTAGCGCGGGCACTATATCAGGGCCGGTCGGTGTTTCTTGGCGACGAGCCGGTTTCGGCGGTCGATGTTTTGCAAGCCCGAACGGTCCTAAAGCTTATTATCGAAAATCATGAAACCACTGTGCTGGCCATGCATGACGTGGAGCTGGCGATACAGTTCTCTGATCGCATCATCGGAATAAGCGGCGGCGGAATTGTGTTGGATAAGCCTTCGGCCAGAATTAAGCCCGGGGACCTCGATGCCCTCTACAAGCATTGATCACCCACGTTCGCTGATACCCAACTCTCCGCTCCTACGAACCAGCTTATGGTTCGTTCTGATTGCCTGCGGTTGCTTGGTACTGGCCGATCTGAGCGTCACGTCCATCGATCCGTGGCCGGAAATGCGCCGATTGCTGGTCGGCTTGGTGACGCCCCGTATTGGCGACATTGTTGAGCTCAAGGATGCGCTGGTACTGACGGTTGCATTCGCCATACTCGGGACGGTGGTCGCTAACGCTGCCGGTTTTCTGCTCGCACTGTTGTTTCACTATCGCGTCACTCGCATCGTCTGTGCGTCTGTGCGTTCGGTGCACGAGATTTTCTGGGCGTTGATATTTATGCAATTATTCGGCCTCACCGCGCTTACCGGCGTGCTCGCGATCGCCATCCCGTTCACCGGCATTTGCGCCAAGGTCTACGCCGAAATCTTGGAAGAAAGCGACACTTCGGCACTGTCCGCTGTGCCGGCCGGCAGCAATATGGTCTCTACATTTTTTTACGCGCGGCTGCCCGATGCATGGGTTCATTTTAAAACCTATTCGCTTTATCGCCTTGAGTGCGCCTTGCGATCGAGTGCGGTATTGGGTTTCGTTGGATTGCCAACTTTGGGTTTCTATCTGGAGACCGCGTTCAAAGAGGGCCACTATTCTGAGCTATCGGCGCTTCTGATCGTCTTTTTCATCGTCATTGCTACCGTTCGAATCTGGGTGCGCCGTTCGCTGATCCCGATCTATGTCCTCATTGCCTTGTGGGTAATGCCCGAGAGCAGCGGTATGTCGTGGGAGAACGCCTGGCGGTTCTTTATTCACGACATCGTACCGCTACCTTTGCGTTCCGGGGATCTGGTGAGTGTCTCGACCTGGCTGACATTTGCGGATTGGGGATGGACGCTGCTGATCAGGGAGGTATTGCCTGGGATCTACAATACTTTGATCTTGACCATGATCTCGCTGGTCGCGAGCGGCGTGTTGGCGCTGTTGTTTTTTCCGCTGATTTCGCCAGTGTTCATTGGGAGATTTGGCCGGACAATCGGTCATGTCTTTTTGGTCGTCGTCCGTTCGACGCCGGAATTTGTCCTCGCGTTCGTGTTGCTTCAGCTTTGGGGACCATCAATGTTGCCGGCTGTGGTCGCATTGGCGCTCCACAATGGCGGTGTCATTGGCCACCTTATCGGACGCTACACCGAGCACCTTCGCCTGCGCCCCGATCACGCCAAGGGTGTTAATCTCTATACCTACGAAGTGCTGCCTTCCGTCTACCCTCAGTTTCTGGCATTTCTCTTTTATCGATGGGAAGTCATCCTGCGGGAAACCGCGATCCTCGGTATATTGGGCGTCCACACTTTGGGGTTTTACGTCGATTCCGCGTTCGCGGACATTCGCTTTGACCGGGCTATCGTCTTGATCGTCATAACCGCGATGCTCAATATCACGATCGACTCGATCTCCCGCCGCATTCGCACGCGCCTCAGATTGCGGGTCGCTCTCGACGCCAGATAATTGACGAATCTGTAAACAATGCAGAAAACTTGATGTTTCCTCCAATCACTTATTCCATTTGGAAGTTGGTTTTATGACAGCCACCAGGGCGCGGGGCGGATATCACACGTTGCCGTCTGTGGACCGCATATTGAATTGGCGGGCGGTAAGGGACCTATCGTCCGTCTACGGTTCGACTGCGAGCGTTGATGCGATACGGACAGCCCTGGATGAAATTAGGAAACGAATTTCGGCGGGCGATAATGCCACCGATTTGTGTGAGCCCAATACGCTGACGAGGGACATTTCCGACCGGCTCGCCGAAAGGTTCGCGCCGGCGCTGAGGCCGGTTTTCAACCTGACCGGCACCGTCATCCACACCAATTTAGGCCGGGCGCCTTTGGCGGCAGAGGCGATCACCGATATCGCGGCCGCTGCTGCCTCGCCGACGAACTTGGAGTTCGACATCGCAAGCGGCCGCCGGGGCGATCGGGATGTCCATTTGGAAAACCAGATTTGCCGGCTGACCGGCGCCGCGGCGGCGAGCGTGGTCAACAACAATGCAGCAGCCGTCCTGTTGGTGCTGAACACGCTTGCTCGGCGCAAAGAAGTCATCGTTTCCCGGGGCGAGCTCGTGGAAATCGGGGGGGCCTTTCGAATTCCCGAAATCATGCAGCGGGCAGGCGCGAAGTTGCACGAGGTCGGGACCACCAATCGCACGCATCTAAAAGATTTCGCCGACGCGATTAGCACGAAGACCGCACTGGTGATGAAGGTGCATACCAGCAATTACGAAATGCGTGGATTTACCAAAGTAGTGCCGGAACCCGAATTGGCGAAGCTCGCGCGGGAGCATGATCGGCCCTTTGTGGTCGATCTAGGCAGCGGTATGTTGGTGGATCTTGAAGATTTCGGACTACCCCATGAGCGGACGGCGCGCGAAACATTGGCCGATGGCGCCGACCTCGTCACCTTCAGCGGGGATAAATTGCTTGGCGGGCCCCAAGCCGGCATCATCGCCGGCCGCGCCGATCTGATCGCCAAGATCAAGCGCAATCCGATGAAGAGGGCGCTGCGGCTCGACAAACTCGTGATCGCTGGGCTGTCCGCGACCTTGCGCCTCTACGAAGACCCGGATCGGCTGAGGGAACGAATTCCGGTTCTGCGGTTGCTTACCCAGCCGAAGGCGGAGATCGCGGCCCGCGCCGAGCGCATACGGCCGGCTGTCGCAAAATCCCTGGCTGGCTTGGCGAGTGTCGAGACGACGCCCTGCAAGAGCCAGATCGGTAGCGGCGCCCTTCCGGTCGACCTGCTGCCCAGCGTCGCGCTGTTGATTCGACCGGCGGGCGGTGGAAAACTTGGAGGACGAAAAGTCGGCGCGTTTGCTGCCGCATTCCGCGCTCTTCCGACACCGGTGATTGGACGAATCGCCGATGGCGCGTTACTCCTCGATATTCGATGCCTGGAGGACGAAGTCGGTTTTCTCGCCCAGCTCGGCGCGCTCGATCTGACGGGACTGCGCGCCTCATGATCATCGCCACCGCCGGCCATGTCGACCACGGCAAAACATCGCTGATCAAGGCGCTGACCGGTGTCGATGCCGACCGGTTGCCGGAGGAGAAGAAACGCGGCCTGACCATCGATTTGGGTTTCGTTTATGACACGGAAATCAGCCCCAAGACAGTCATCGGCTTCGTCGATGTGCCAGGTCACGAGCGCTTCATCCACAATATGCTGGCCGGCGTCACAGCGATCGGCGCCGCTTTGCTGGTGGTCGCCGCCGATGATGGCCCGATGCCGCAGACGCGCGAACATCTGGACATCCTCGATTTGGTCGGCGTCAAGGCGGGATTCGTGGCGCTGACCAAAGTGGACAGGGTCGATGCGGGACGCATTGCCGAGGTGACGGCGGAGATCACTGCGCTGCTCGACGGCACGGGTCTGGCCGGCGCTCCGATCTTTCCGATCTCCGCTACCGATGGAACGGGCGTGGACGCCATCGCCCTGCACCTGAAGGGGCTGGCGGAGGCGGAGGAGCGGGCGCCGCACCGGGGTAATTTCCGGATGGCGGTCGACCGGGCCTTCACCATCGCCGGCGCCGGTCTCGTGGTTACGGGTTTGGTGCAGGCGGGCATGATCCGTGTGGGGGACGCCATCATTCTCTCGCCCGGCGGACGCGAATTGCGTGTGCGTGGCTTGCGGGCGCAAAACCAAACGGTCGAACAGGCGGTCGAGGGCGAGCGTTGCGCGATTAATTTGGCCGGACGGGTCAGGAAGGAAGATGTCCGGCGCGGCGACTGGATCGTGGCCCAGCGCGCCCACATACGAACCCGCCGCCTCGATGCGCAGATTCGCGTGCTGGGCTCCGAAGACCACGCGCTCAAGCATTGGACATCGGTCCATGTGCATTTAGGCACGGCCGATGTCACGGGCCGGATCGCCATCCTGGAAAACAAGAAAATCAGCGTCGGCGATACCGGCCTCGTACAGCTCGTGCTCAATACGCAAGTGAACGCCAGCGCCGGTGACGCGGTGATCATCCGCGACCAGTCCGCCAGGCGGACTATCGGCGGCGGCTGGATCGTCGACCCCCTCTCGCCGGCGCGCGGGCGGGCGCGTCCAAAGCGTCTTTCCTGGGTGAAGGCGATGTGCGTGCTGGACCGGAGCCAAGCATTAGATGAGATCCTGCGCATCGCACCCGCCGGCGCCCCACTGCACATCTTGGAGGCCGCCTGGAATCTGAACGAGACAGAAGCCCAGAAACTGCGCAATGCGGCCGACGTCTGCTGCGTCGGCGACGGCGAGGTCTTCGGACTTTCGCTGGCGCACTGGAATGAATTGGCGGCGTCTATCCTATCGGCGTTGGAAGCATGGCATCACGACAAGCCGGATGCAGGCGGCGCGAACGGCGTCGCGCTGATGCGGGCGCTGCCGCAGCGCTGCCCCCGGGCGGTGTTCGAGCACGTGGTTGGCGGTTTGATAGAGCGCGGCGAGATTATACGCGCCGGCGCCGTGCTCCAGCGGCGCGGCTACGAGATCAAACTGACGGATCCCGACGAGAAGCAATGGCATCGGGTGAGATCGATCATGGATGCGGCGGAGAACAGGCCGCCCACGATCTGGGAGATTTCCGAGGCGTTGGGCGTCGATCAAAACCAGATCGGGCGGTTGCTCGCGCGCGTCGCGAAGGTCGGGCTCATAGCGCGCGTTTCCGCCAACCGGTATATGACCATTGAAATGTTGCGCGCACTGGCCGGCATCGCCGAAAAGGGCGCGCAGCACCTGCCCTCAGGCCAGTTCAGCGTTGCCGCCTATCGCGACTGGTCGGGGATGGGTCGAAATCTGAGCATCGAGATTCTCGAGTTCTTCGACAAGCTCAAATTCACGCGACGGGTCGGCAACGAGCGGCAAATCCTGAAACCGGCCGCAGGGGTCTTTGTCGCCGATATCGAAAGCCCACACCAGTCTGATGCAGAGACGCCAAGGACAAATTCTTGGACGCGCGTCCACTAGCCGTGTTAGCCAGAATTGCGGAGGAGGATCGGATCCCGGTGGACCGCGCGGGCTTCAAACCCGTTGGGACGCGCCAGGCGTGTTTGGTGGGTTCGACTCCCACCCTCTTCCGCCATAATTTGCGCAGCTTGGTATTAAGCCTCGGAACATGAGCCTCCTCGTCGGGGAGCATGGAGGCTCACTGCTCTCACACGTCCTACCGCCTACTCGACCGCATCCTGGCCCGCCGGCACTTGGCCGATCCAGTCGACACCCATTTGGTTGCGCAATTTATCAACCATCGCAGCCTTTTCGTCCTCCAGTGGTATGCCGGTGGCATCGGCGACACGATCGATGGCATTGAATAAGGCGGCGACGGCGGCGGTATCCGAAAGCGCCGCCTCTCCCATGGTCGCTATTACCGCTTCTCTCGCGGCATCAAGACGAGCCGGATCGGCGCCCACTGCCGCTTCGGCAAATTCGATCAGCAACCCCGCGTTCGCAATGCCGCTCTCGTCACCGGCTTCACCGAGCACGGCGCTCAAATCGTAGTTGTCGCCAGAATGTTCGCCGCTCGCACGGAGCAGTCCAGTATGGCTGGCAGTTCAGTATACGCACTGATTTATGGCCGAGACCCGGCCGGCAACCAGTTCGATCTGGGCATGAGTGATGGCGCGGTATTCGTTCTCGAAGTCACGCATCTGTGCGCCGTTCATATAGAGCGTGTTGGCCATCTGCCAAAAGCTGCGCGCCGTGGCCGGCACGTAAGTGAGAGCGCGCCTGATATTTGCCGCGCTGCCCGGGTAAAACTCCTTCTGCAGAGGCCCGTCAAAATCCGGATCCAAAGTCGGCACCCAGGCGAGCGCCGGAATTAACTGCTCTGGCGTATCTGGCGTCGGCGCGCCGGCCTTGGCTGCTGGTATCGTGACCGCCTCCATGCCGATGCCCCGGCAGTAGGTATCGATGCCCACGACGCAGACCACTACGCCGAGCAGCTCGACATACTCCGTGGCGGCGATGCCGTCGTCGCTCACCTGGCGGAACCATTGCTCCGTCAACCGGCCAGGATCGCTGATGATACGATGGATCACCTCGATCCAAGCGTTTGGCAGCTCGCCAAGATGATCGTGTTCGCCATCGATCGAGTAGGGCGACAGCGCCTCTTTGCGCCGTTCGCACAAATCGCAATCCGCTGCGTTGCGCGTCTCTGCGGCGATGGCCACCCGCTGCTCGGCAGTCAACCAACTGCCCGGCTCGCCAATCTGCGCCCACACACGCGGCAAAACCTCCGCTATGTCGTCCCGAACCGGGACTGGCGCCGCATCGAAGGATAGATTTCCCATGCATGCCCCCTTCAGATGAGTATTCGAAACATTCCAGGCACTCGGCCCACTTGCTCTGAACCTAGCTTGCCCAGAGCGGCGGGGCAATAATGTCGCAAACTTTGCAACCCATGGCGTTATCGGCTACACATTAATTCTTCACTTCCTATATCTTCACTTCTCTCGCATGATCGGAGTTGCCAAATTGGCGGAAAAGCTTGGAATTGGCGCGACCTTCCCTAACCTGACCCTCAATTTGGTTGGGGGCGGAACGCTGGATTTGCCCAGCGGCTTGGATGCGAAGTCCCGCATCATCCTGTTCTACCGGGGACACTGGTGACCTTATTGTCGTCGTCAGTTGGACGGCTTCGAACAACATAGAGCGGAAATAGAAAGCGTCGGCGGCTCGATCGTCGCGGCGAGCGTCGATGATATCGACAACGCAGGCAAGATAGCCGAAGGCAAGGGATTTCCTTTCGGCTATGGCGTG
>JAPULJ010000767.1 GCA_027295145.1 Alphaproteobacteria bacterium
CCAGGCAAGGCGAGCGGAAGCGACGCGGTTCTTGAGCGCGATGTCCTTGGCCGCCTCGTCCGGTGTCTGGGCCAGGAGCGCTTCGGCGAGGCTCTGGTCGAAAAAGAGATTGCGGGCGCGTTCCTCGTCGGTCCAGATGAAGACGTCACCCATCGGCTCGCCCTTGACCAGAATGCCCGCCGCGGCGACCAGGGTGAGTGAGGCAAGCCGGCTGGCATTGCGAAGCGCGATCTCCGCCGCGATCCAGCCGCCGAGCGAGTTGCCGACCAGATGTGCGCCTTCGAGGCCGAGCGACTCGAGGAACTCGAGATAGAAATGCACAACGTCGTCGATGCCGTCGAGCCAGTCCGGCGTGTCCGATTGCCCGAAGCCCGGATGACTGGGGGCGATCACGTCGTAATTCTCCGCGAGCACCTCCATGAACGGCATCCAGCCTTGATTTCCGCCTGCTCCGTGCAAGAACACTAACGGCGCACCGGAGCCGCCGCGCAGGATCTCGGTCTTGCAGCCGGCAATGTCAACGAAGTCGATTCTATCCGTCAATCTGGTGTCTCCTGCCCGCCACTTCGTGCGCGGGTCACGCGTTCACCGTCGCGGTCTCGGCCAACTCGCTTTCGTTGGTGCCGCGCAAATGCGGTATCACTTCGGCTGCGAATGTCTCGATGTTCTTACGGGTCAGATCGGCGGGCAGGGTGCCGAACTGGAGCATGGTCACGAGGTTTCCGAACGGCACTTCGGCGCCGTAGTGCGCAATCTTTTGGCGGACGGTCTCGGCGCTGCCGATCAGCGCGATGTCCATCTCCAGGATGCGCTCGAGCGTCGTGCGCTCGGTGGTGACGCCTTTCTTATGCTCCAGGATGCGCTTCATCGAGGCAATCGAGGTGTAGCCCGGTGGCAACAGCATTTCCAGCGGCATGCGCAGGAAATTGTTGAACAGCGATTCGATGTGCGGGCGCGCTTCCTTCTGCGCGATCGCATCGGTTTCGGCCACATAGACCGGCAGCGCCCAGCCAAGCTTCTCGGGGGCGGCGGTATAGCCGTACGTCTCGGCCTGATCCTGATAGAGCTTGAGAAATTTCATCACCGAGGCCGCCGGCGAGAAAGTAATGACGAAGGTGTATTTGCGGTCCGGATGCGCGGCCCATTCGATCGTCTCGCCGCTGCCTTGCGAGGGTATCCAGATCGGCGGATGGGGCTGCTGATAGACGCGTGGCCAAGTGTTGACGTAGCGGAAGTTGTAGTACTTGCCCTCCCATGCGAAGGGACCGGGTTTGGTCCAGGCGGCGACGATCAGATCGTGTGCCTCGTGAAAGCGATCATGCGATTCGGTCGGGTTCAAGCCCGAGGCGTGATATTCCGCGCCGATGCCGCGCACGAAGCCGCAGATGATCCGCCCGCCGCTCAGATTGTCGAGCATCGCGTATTCCTCGGCGATGGTGAGTGGGTTGTTCACCAGCGGCAAGGCGCGGCCCAGGATCGCGATCTTGGCATTGCTCGTGCGCCGCGCCAGCGCGCCCGCCATCAGGTTGGGGGCGGGCATCAGCCCGTAAGGGGTCTGATGATGCTCGTTGACGCAGATCCCATCGAAGCCGAGCTCGTCGGCCAGCTCCAGTTCGTCCAGATAGCGGTTGTAGAGTTTTGCGCCCGCCTTTGGATCGTACATCTCGTTCGGCAGGACGACCCATGCGGAACGATGCCGTTCGGCCGCTTCGAAATCCAACGGCTCGTAAGGCATCAAGTGGAAGGAAAAGAACTTCATCGCCCGGGCACCGGATTATATTACCGATAGTCAGTCGGCAATAATACCGACTGCCGGGATAGCATCAAGCGAGCATACCCTCGCCCGGCAATTGGCGTCGTGCTGATCGAGGGCGGCTGACGCGCCGGACGAATTCGTAGGATCGGGTCATGCGACCTAGCCCAGCCCCGTGCTCAAGATCCCGCCATCGATGATGAGGCCATGCCCGGTAGTCCAGGCGCCGGCGCGCGAGGCCAGGAAGACGGCGGCGCCGGCGATGTCTTCGGGCTCGCCCAGGCGACGCAGGGGATAGACCTGCGCGCCCTGCTTCTGCACCTCGGGGTCTTCCCATAGCGCGCGGGCCATGTCGGTCTTGACGACTGCGGGGCAGATACAGTTGGCGCGGATCCCCTTGGGGCCCCATTCGACGGCCAGGTTACGGGCGAGCTGCAAATCGGCGGCCTTCGAGATGTTGTAGATGCCGATCATGCCGTGGCCTTTGAAGCCACCGACCGAAGAGACGATGATCACCGCGCCTTCCTTGCGCTCGGCCATCTGCGGCAGGACCATGTTGCAGAGCCACAAATTGTTCTTGACGTTGGTGCCCATGATTTTGTCGTAGGCCTCACTGGTGATCGTGGACATCGGCCCGAAATGGGGATTGACGGCGGCGTTGCAGACGAGCACGTCGATGCGTCCCCATTGCTTGATCGTCCCGTCGACCAACGCCTGCAGTTCCTCGACCCGGCTGACGTTGCAGGGGATGGCGATGGCCTCGCCGCCTTCCTTGTTGATCTCGCCCGCGACCTCATCGCACTTGTCTTTTTTGCGCGAGGAGATCACGACCTTGGCGCCGTGGGCGGCCAAGGCCTCGGCGATAGCCCGGCCGATCCCCTTGGTCGAGCCGGTGATAAGGGCGACCTTGCCGGTCAGATCGAAGATATTTTTATACTGCTTCATGGCGCTCG
>JAPULJ010000768.1 GCA_027295145.1 Alphaproteobacteria bacterium
ATAGCGCCTCGGTGCTCGACGTCCTGGTGCGCTGCGCGGTGGCCGCGAACCAGGACTCTAGCCTGCTCGCCACCTTGGGCCGCGCCAACGCCCTGGCGGTCCGCCCGCCCCATGCCCCGGCGGCGAAGGCGGGCAGCGCTATTTCCTATATCCCCCTCGATTGATCACCCCGATTGATTCGGTCAATGGCGGTTCGCGCCTTGGCAGATAATCATCCCGAAACTGTCAGTTCTGACAGTTTCGGCCACGATGTGATTCGACCCATAATCCCTACTCTTCGGAATCGGGCGGCCACTTCTTCCTGATGTATGGGTCTATGATCCCCGCAAACCTGGAGGTTATCCGGGAAATCTCGGTCGAAGCCAAAGAGCACAAAGCAATGGATGTCGAGAAATATCGTCGTGAGTTTATCAATCGGGTGGTGCAGGCCCGGGGAAAGATGAAGCAGAGGGAACTGGCGGAGATCCTCAACGTTCCTCTCTCGACCTACAAGAGCTACGAACGACGGTCGCTGATTCCTCACGAGCGATTGATTGCCTTTTGCCATGCGACGGGCGCTGATCTGCATTGGCTCTTGGGCAGCGAAACGGCCGAAACACGCCGGCCTTTGATGCATTATTTGTGGGAAACCGATGCGGAACACCGGCTGGCAAGCGAACACTGCGCGGACTTGAACGACTTTGGGGTCGTGTACAACCACGATCAATTGGTGGGCCTGCGCAGATGGGAGATCCCCGGGGTGGACGCCGAAGCCCTGAAAATGAAGGACATCATGGATCGCCATGAGCCGCTTTGGAACTTCACCTTCAGACATACTGACGACATAGGTCAATGCCACGAGTTCCAACTCTCCGGCCGCCCCGTGTTTGACGACACCCACAAGTTCACCGGTTACCGTGGCACCGGGAGTGTCACGCGCATCGAGACCAAGGCCTCGATGGCCGGCCATGGGCTACAGAACTCCGGCTCAGGGTGATCAACCTTAGGTTGACTTCTGTATCTCTGCCTCCTAGCATCCCCATCGACGCTCTGTAATTCAATCAGGGCTATAGCCAGCCAAATGGGGAATGTCGGCTGGGATATAAAGGTGGTTAAGATTTGCCATGCCCTATAAGCCAGAACAAATTGTGCTTGGGGTCGATCTCGATGGGGTATGCGCAGACTTCTATGGCGGCATTAGAGAAGTGGCCGCGGAATGGTTTGAGCGTCCGTTGGATGACCTAACTGAGGACGTGTCTTACGGTTTATTGGAATGGGGCATTGAGGACCCCGCCCAGTACGAGAGTTTGCATCGCTTCGCGGTTACTGCGCGAGACTTGTTTCGTACCATCCCAATGATTCCCGGAGCACGTAAGGTGTTACGACGCCTCTCCCATGAAAAATACCGAATTCGCATTATTACTCATAGACTATTCATTCAATACTTTCATGCTATGGCTGTGCAACAGACCATTGAATGGTTAGATCACCATGGAATTCCGTACTGGGATCTTTGTTTCATGAAAGAAAAGGATCAAGTTGGGGCAAACATCTATATCGAGGACAGCCCAAAAAATGTTGAGCAACTTCGAAAACGCGGGTATTACGCGATTTGTTTTGCCAACAGTACTAACACAGAAATTTCTGATCCTCGTGCCAGAGACTGGGAAGAGGTTTACAAGCTCATTAAGCGATGGAGGCCCCAAACCTAACTCAGCATACCAGTGAACACACCTTGGTCGAGATGCTCGTCGGCTATTCTTTCGACATCCGCCCGGAGCTCCAAGCTCTCATGTTACAGTTCTTATGGAAAAATCTGGCCCAATTCTCATGTAAACCGTGAAAGGAGGTAGGCTGATGGCAGAGTACACGGAAACACTAGACAGAATCGCTGATGCAATTGAGCAATTCAGTAGGGAAGCTGCTCAATCGGGACTCAATCCGTGGCTTACACTTATTTTGGGTGCTCTCGCGGGGGCAGCTTTGGGTGTACTAGGGCGATACGTAGTCTGGGACCTTCAGCAAAAGCGTTTGAACAGGAAAAAGAGGGCCCTCTTTGCGGGATTATTAGGTGATGAAATTGATTTGCGATGGAGGCAGAAAATTGGAAAGGATCTTAAAGAGCTATTTGGGGACGATTACGAAATAGAACATGCTCGTCGTTTCTGCAAAAAAATGAAAATATCCCAAAGCGACTTCCCTATTTTTAGGACAGTATACTATAATCTACTTGAATTAGATGTATTTATAGGAAGTTATTTTTCATCGCACATAGTTTATGTTTATATTCTGATAAAAGATCTCATTAATGCGCAGGATTATATTTCTGTTCTTTTGCAAAAGTATGACAAAGAGACAGATGATGAATTACGACAGAAAATTGATGGTGAGATTGAACATAATTGGAAGATTATAAGAACAACCGTAATAGATGAGATATTTCACCATACGGAAATTATATTTAATGAAATACAGAATGACTATAGAACTACTTTAGATGAAAGAAGGTCGCGCGTCGAAAACGAAGTGACAACTAATCTATCCAGCGATCCGTAGGATGGGTGCCAATGGGGAGCTGTTCGAATGGATGTTCTCGGCGCTGCGCCTTACAGCAAGCCGTAGGGTGGGTGCCAACCCACCACTTCCCCCGCAATCATCCTTCCGCACCGGTGGGTTTCACCCACCCTACTCCCCGAATTGGTCGGCAGCCACCGCCCCGGATCGTTCCGGCTCCACCACTGCGCCGCCCGCAGGCCGGACAGGCCAAGCCTGCGATGCCCCACACACCAATGCAGACACCGGCGCGAGCCGTGGTGAATTTTTCATTAAAATTTCGGAAAATCAAACAATATCAACATCTTAACCCCCATGCACAACTTGTGCACCCGGCCGCGGCGGGGCCTCGCACCCGCCGCGCGGGTCTGGGCGCGCGCGCCTTAGCCGCCCATCGTCTTCGCCACCTCGGCGGCGAAGTCCTCGGCCACCTTCTCGACCCCCTCGCCGACCGCCAGGCGGACAAAGCCGGAAACCGTCACCGGCGCGCCAACGCCCGCCTCGGCCTCCTTCACCGCCTTCTCCACGGTCAGGTCCGGGTTGATCACGAAGGTCTGCTTCAGCAGGCAGACCTCCTGGAAGAACTTGTTCATGCGCCCGGCGATCATCTTCTCGATGACGTGGTCGGGCTTGCCGGACTCGCGGGCCTGCTCGGTCAGCACCTGCTTCTCGCGCTCGACCAGCGCCGGGTCGAGATCCGCCTCGCCGAGCGCCGCCGGGCTGGTCGCCGCTACATGCATGGCGATCTGCTTGCCCAGCGCCTCGAGTGCTGCCTTGTCGCCGGTCGAGTTCAGCCCCACCAGCACGCCGATCTTGCCCATGCCGGGGGCGGCGGCGTTGTGGACATAGCTCGCCACCACGTCGGCCTCGATCCGGGCCGAGCGGCGCAGACTCAGGTTCTCGCCGATGGTCGCGACCTGGGCGGTCACGGTTTCGGCCACGGTCTTGCCACCCATGGCGGCGGCCTTGACCGCCTCGATATCGCCGTCAACGCCCAGCGCTGTGCGGGCGATCGAGCTCACCATCTCCTGGAACACCGGGTTGCGGGACACGAAATCGGTCTCCGAGTTGATCTCGACCGCAACGCCAATACCGCCCTCCACGGCGACGCCGACCAGACCCTCGGCGGCGGTGCGCCCGGCCTTCTTGTCGGCCTTGGCCAGCCCCTTGACGCGCAACAGATCGACCGCCGCCTCGATGTCGCCATCAGTCTCGACCAGCGCCTTCTTGGCGTCCATCATGCCAG
>JAPULJ010000769.1 GCA_027295145.1 Alphaproteobacteria bacterium
TCGGGGCGGACGTCATCAAGATCGAATCGCCAAATGGCGGCGATTTCGCCCGCCATGTGGCCACACGCCGCGGCGGCTTTTCCGCTTCGTTTCTTAACAACAATCGCAATAAGCGTTCTGTTGTTTTGGATCTAAAGTCCGAGAGCGGCATTGAAGCTCTAAAAGCGATTATCGCCGATGCGGATGTGTTTGTTCAAAACTTCCGTCCCGGCGTGGTCGAACGGCTCGGTATCGACGAGTCGGCGGTGCGCGCGCGCTCGCCGAACATTATCTATGTGTCGATGAATGGGTTTGGCGAAATTGGACCAATGTGCGACAAGCCGGCCTACGATCCGATTATTCAGGCGTTGACAGGCCTCGCCTCCGTGCAGGGCGGCTCGGACGAAGCGCGCCCGCGGCTGGTGCGCACGATCTTGCCGGACAAGCTGACCGGGATGACCGCCGCCCAAGCGATTTCCTCGGCGCTTTATGCGCGCGCCCAAACCGGCGAAGGCCAGCATGTGAAGGTATCGATGACGGATTCGGTGCTAGCGTTCCTGTGGTCGTCCGACTATGGCAGCCAGACCTTCGTCGATCGGCCGGTATCGGTGCAGAAGGCAGCAAGCTTCATCGATTTGATTTACGCGACTGCCGACGGCTACATGACCGTGGCCGTGAATTCCGACAAGGAATGGCAAGCGCTGACCCGGGCGTTGGACAAGCCGGAATGGTTGGAGGATCCGCGTTTCCTGACCCCGACCTTGCGCGAGGCCAACATCAATGACCGGTTATCGTTGATTCAGGAAGTGCTGGAAACCCGCCCGACCGCCGCGTGGGTCGATCGTCTGGAGGCCGAGAACGTGCCGTGCGCCCAGGTGCTGCACCGCAAAGACGTGATCCACCATCCGCAAATCGTGGCGAGCGGCATCCTGGTCGAGACCGATCACCCCGAAGCCGGCCGGCTGCTCCAAACGCGCAACGCGGCACGGTTCGACAAGACCCCGGCGGCTATCCGCTGGGGCGCTCCCCGGCTCGGCGCCCACAATGACGAAGTCCTAGGCGCCGCCGGTTACACTGAGGGCGAGATCGATGCGCTGCGCCGTCAGGGCGTGATCGGCGAAGAACCGGAAGCCGAGGCCGCTGAATAGAGCGCGCGGTCGACCATCTGACCTGTAGCGGAGGCGGGTTGTCATCGCCGCCAGTGGATTTCCCGAATCCCGGCGGCTAAACTCTCTAATCTAGGACAGTCAACCCACCGGATCCCTATCACCGCATGTTGGTATAAGCTGGCGCCGCAAGCTCAACAGAGTGAACCGATCTCGCAATTCCGGCGCGGGATGATCCTATTCACGTTGACCACGACCGTCGCTCTCTATGCCTTGTCGGTGACCATCGCCAACGTGTCGCTCCCGCAAATGCAGGGCGCCCTGTCGGTGACCCAAGATCAAATCGCCTTGGTGGTGACTTTCAATATTGTCGCCACCGCCGTGGCCACACCCTTGACAGGTTGGCTCACAGCGCGTTTCGGCCAGCGTCGTCTGGTGTTGTTCAGTGTCGCCGCCTTCACCACGGCCACCCTGATGTGCGGCCTATCCCGATCTTTGGAAATGCTGGTATTTTTCCGCGTGGCCCAAGGCCTGTTCGGCGCGCCCTTGGCACCGTTGTCGCAAGCCATCGTGCTCGCGGTCTATCCCCAAGACAAACATGGGACAGTAACCTCCATATTCGGCATGGGCGTCGTGCTCGGGCCGATTATCGCGCCGACATTGGGCGGCTACCTCAGCGAAGAATATGGCTGGCCGTGGGTTTTTTACATGATCGTGCCGTTTGGCGTGGCCTCGTTGATGGGATGTTGGGTCTATGTCATCGATAGCGTGCGGGGCGCGCGCGTACGGTTCGATTGGACCGGCTTTATCGCGCTGTCCATCGCCATCGCCTGTTTCCAATTGATGCTGGATCGGGGGGAGCGCAATGGCTGGCTCGAATCGACGGAAATTGTACTGTTAATCTGCGCCGCTGCCCTGGGTATCTACCTTTTCGTTGTCCACACCTTCACCACAGATCGGCCGTTCTTAAACCCGCACCTATTCCTGGATCGAAACTTTGTCCTCGGCATCACGCTGACCCTTTTATTCGGCATGGTGAGTTTTACACCGATGACCTTGCTGCCAACGTTGTTGCAGAATTTGCGCGGCTATCCCGACAGTCTCATCGGACTAATTTTGGGCGCCCGTGGTGCGGGGTCGCTATTGGGATTTGGCATACTGTTTTTCGGCAACCGCTATGATCCGCGGATCTGGTTGACAGCCGGTTTTGCGTTGCAGGCCATAGCCGGTTGGCAGATGGCGCAATTCGATATCAACCTGACGACCTGGGGCGTTGCCTCCGCCAGTTTCCTACAGGGCGTAGGCACGGGTTTTTTGTGGGTGCCGTTGACCCTGGTTATATTCAACACCCTACCACGGGAACTGTTCCCGGAGGGGTCGTCGATTTTTCATCTGGTGCGAAATTTGGGGTCTTCGATACACATTTCGCTCAGCGTTGCCCTGGTCCTGCACAGCGCTAAGATAAACTACGCCCACCTAACGGAAGCGGTGACGCCGTTTACCGAAGCCTGGCGGGTGCCTGCGCTCATTGGCGCCTTGAGTACGGCATCGGAGCAACATCTGGCGCTTATCAGCGCCGAAATCCAACGCCAAGCCCTGATGATCGGTTATATCAATGCATTCTATTTCCACTCATTGACCGCATTGGCCGCACTACCCTTGATCATGCTGGTAAGAATAAGGAAGCCTGATTAGGCGGCGTCGTGAGGCTGTCTCTCCTGTTTAACTCATAAGGGGCGCTAACGAGTAATTCGCCGCCGCTCGCGACACGCATTTCACGCGCGGGAGGTAAGGTGTGTTCCGGGATCGGCGGTTGGACTTGTCTGCCCGTCATTGGCAGTGCCCATGGGCCTAAGAAAATACCCGCATATCCGTAGAGATCCCGGTGGCGGGTGCTGTCATGTATGGACGCCCCCTGATTTGCAAGTGGTTTTATGGCGTGCGGCGGTGGTCGGGCTTGCAGTCATGTATCCGGCCTTTCGGTGCGGTTCTCTGACCGCTGGCCCTGATGGAATCCTGAGGATCGGTTCCCTGTCAGTCTAACGAGCTTATTGCTCGGACAGCACTTCGGGTTTAGCCGATCCCGGTTCGCCCTGTTTCGCCATCACATCATCGTCACCCCTTGCAAGCCCGTGGACCCACCAGCCGGTAATTATTTAAAGGCGACCGGCTGGAATATTGTTTCGCGCCGCAGCATCGCCCAGACAACGCGGGCGGTCTTGTTGGCCATGGCAACGTGCACGACATTGGTCGGCCGTCGCGCCAACAATCCGTCCACCCAGGGCGACCGCGCCCGGACGCCCGGTTTTGTGCGGTGCCACCGCAGGACGGTTCGGGCACCGTGAACGAGAAGACGCCTCAGATAACCATCGCCGCGTTTGGAGATACGCCCCAGCCTGTCTTTGGCCCCACTCGAATGCTGTCGAGGTACAAGGCCGAGCCAGGCTGAGAGCTGACGGCCGGAGCGGAACTGCGAGGCGTCACCGATCGTCGCAACCAATGCCGTCGCCGTGATCACACCGACGCCGGGGATCGTTGCAAGGCGCCGGCTCGCCTCATTGGATCGATGCCAGATCATCAAGGTTGCCTCCAGCTCCTTTATCCGAGTTTGTGCCGACCGCAGTTGTTCGACTAAGTAACCAAGAGCGTCGCGCGCCACAGACGGCAGACGGGCATCGCCGGCATCGTCGATCAGCGCAACCAGCGCCTCGACTTTGGTGGCACCCTGTGCAGCGATAACACCGAACTCTGCGCAATGGCCGCGCAACGCGTTGATCAGCATCGTTCTCTGGCGCACTAGCAGCTCGCGTGATCGATGAAGCATCAACACCGATTGCTGCTCGACACTCTTCACCGCCGCATAGCGCATCGTCGGGCGAGCCAGCGCCTCGCAGATCGCCTCGGCATCCGCCGCATCGTTCTTGTTGGTTTTCACGAATGGCCGCACATATTGCGGCGGGATCAATCGCACCTCGTGGCCAAGCGTCAGAAGTTCCCGTGCCCAGTAATGTGCGCTCGCACACGCTTCCATGCCGATCAGGCAGGGCGGCAGATCGGCAAAGAACGGAATTACCTGAGCCCGCCGCAGCTTCTTGCGCATGACAGGCCGACCCTGTGTATCCGCGCCGTGAACCTGAAACACCGTCTTTGCCAAATCAAAACCAATCGTCGTAACCTCTGTCATAGATGCCTCCTGTGTTTGTACGTCAAAAGCACCTCCATTGTGGCGCATCCGACGCCGTGACAGGGGACGTCCATACCATCAGTCTAAAGCGAACCGGTCTCCAAATCATCCGAGGCCCAAGGAAACTCGCCAGGACACTCAAGACAATTTACACTGACATCGCCATGGCCATTGCAAGCGACAACGACGATCTGGCGCTGAGACCCGACCTGTTGGAAAAGGTAACGGGCCGGGCGGCCTATATCAGCGATATTCGGGTCGAAGGCATGGCGTATGGACATATCCTGCGCAGTCCGTTGCCGCACGCCCTCATTGATGGGATCGATGTTTCGGCCGCCTTGGCCCAGGATGGAGTCATTGATGTTTTGACGGGCGAAGACCTATCCGCGCTCGTCGAAGAGGTCGCATGGGGACTCTATTTCAATGACCGGCCGGTGATTGCGCTGGACAGGGTGCGTTATGTCGGCGAACCGGTGGCAGTGGTCGTCGCCGAAACGCCCGCGATCGCGGAAAACGCGCTCGATCTGATCCAGGTCGATTACACGGCATTGCCGGCCGTCGACACGGCCGAGGCGGCGATCGCCCCGGACGCCCCCGTCCTCCACGAGAACGTCGAATGTTTGGCCGATTTCTATTTCACGGGACGAGCTAATCCTGTTGCCGGGACCAATATTTTTCAGAAATACAGTGTCCGTGAAGGTAATGTCGATAATGCCGAAAGCACGGCTGCGCGTATTTTCGAGCATACCTATCG
>JAPULJ010000077.1 GCA_027295145.1 Alphaproteobacteria bacterium
GCGCGCATCGCGCTGCTGAATCAGCGGGCACGCGACGAGATCGAGCGGGTCATCACCCGAGTCGAGAAGATCGAGACCGCGGTCGAACCGCGCTTCCAGGAGCACTTCGTGGCCGCCATGGGTATCCCCCACAGCACCGCATCCTTCCCAAGCCTAGCCGGTGTGGTTACGCTACCCGAGCCCAAGACGCCCAACGCGGGACCGGCGGGAAGCGACAATAAACGCCGCCGCCGGCGCCGCGGCGGAGCCTGATACAAAAAGGCTCGAGAGCGAGGGAGATGCCGGTCATGGAGAGCGTCAGCCTCACCCGCATGGAAGATGGCACGCGCTAGGAGTACGAGTTCCTCGGCGGGCTGTGGAGCGACCATCACCACGGCCGGGTGGCCGGCAGCGTGCTGGCCATGCTCAAGACCCTGGCGGGACCGAAGCTGGGCTACCAGATCGACCGCTATCAGCATTCCCTGCAGAGCGCGACCCGGGCGCTACGCGACGGCGCCGACGAGGAGACCGTGGTCTGCGCCCTGCTCCACGACATCGGCGATACCCTGGCGCCGGACAACCACGGCGGTCTCGCCGCCGCCGTCCTGCGGCCCTACGTGAGCGAGGCGAACCACTGGATCGTCCGGCATCACGGATTATTTCAGGGCTACTACTTCCGGCACCACCTGGGCGGCGACCGCAATGATCGCGAGCGTTTCCGCGACCACCCCCAGTTCGAAGCCTGCGCCCATTTCTGCGAACGCTACGACCAGACCAGCTTCGATCCGGACTACGACACCCTGCAGCTCGAACACTTCGAGCCCATGGTGCAACGCATCTTCGCACGCCCGCCAAGGGGTGCCGACTGATCCGATAGGGTAAACTGGAGGCAGGCGGTCGCAGGCGGCACGCTGCCTCAGCCCGCCTCGCGCGCGGCCACCTCGCAAGAGCCGGACTCCACGCACCCGGTTGGGAATCGGACCGTGACTGTCGTACCGACGCCGACTTCGCTCTCGAGTTCCAGCGACCCGCCATGCAGTTCGACGAAGGCCTTGCTGAGCGGTAGGCCGAGACCGGTGCCTTCGTAGCGGCGGTCGAGTTTCGCATCGACCTGTTCAAAGCGCGCCAAGGCCTTGGGAATATCTTCGAGCGCGATGCCAATGCCGGTGTCGGCGACCGTCAAGGCGTAACCGGTCGCGGGATCGCAGTGCGCGCTCACCGTGACCCGGCCGCCTTGGGGTGTGAACTTGACCGCGTTGGACAGAAGATTGACCAGAATCTGCTTCAGCATACGCCGGTCGGCACGCAGTTTCGGTAAGGTTTGGGAATCGATATCCGCGACCAGACCGACGCCTGCGGACCTCGCGCGCTCCCTGATCAGCTTTAGGCTGTCGCGCAAGGCTTCGGGCACGTCGATCTCCTCCACGCACAAGGCGGCCTGGCCGGTTTCGATCTTCGAGAGATCCAGAATGTCGTTGATGATCTTGAGCAAGTGCTGGCCCGAGTCGTTGATGTCCTTGGCGTAGCCGCGATACTTCTCGTTGCCGGCCGGCCCCAGTACCTCGTCCATGATGATTTCGGCAAAGCCGATGATGGCGTTGAGCGGCGTGCGCAGTTCGTGGCTCATATTGGCCAGGAACTCGGACTTGGTCCGGTTCGCAATCTCGGCCTCGTCCTTTCCTCTCAATAAGGCTCGCTCCACCTGCTTGCGCTCGGTGACGTCGCGCAGCAGCACGGTGAACAGCATCTCGCAGCCCAGATCCATCTTCGAAAGCGAAGCCTCGGCCGGAAACTCGGACCCATCCTTGCGGACACCGACGATCTCGGCCCGCCGGCTCATCTTACGGCTGACCTCGGGCGCCCGATCGAACTCCTCGACCAGGGCCGCGTGGCGCCTGCGCAGCGCCGTTGGCAGCAAGACCTCGAGTTGCTGTCCGAGGACTTCGCCGCTGTCATAGCCGAAGATCGATTCGGCGCCCTGGTTGAACAATTGGATGCGGCCGTTCCTGTCGATCGAAATGATCGCCTCCGGCGTGATGTCCAGGATACCCGCGAGCCGCGACTCAGACTTGCGCTGATTCTCCTCGGCGTGTCTCGACTCCGTGATGTCGTGGACGACACCGGTCATGCGCACTGGCTTGCCATCGTCGTCACAGACAGCTTCCGCCTGCTGGCGCACATGGCGGACATCGCCGTTTGGCTGGACGAGCCGGTGGTCGAGGGAAAATGCGGACAGCGATCGGAGGCCGCCGCCAACGACCTCCTCGAAGCGGGCCCGGTCGTCCTCGTGCACGGCTGCAAGGAAGCTTTGATAACATTCTTCAACGTCACCGGCCTCGACATCGAGTAACCGGTAGAACTCATCCGACCACCAGACCGCATCTGTCTCGATGTTCCAATCCCAGTTGCCGAGCCCCGCGATCCGCTGGGCGTTGGCGAGGCGCGCCTCGCTTAGCCACATGGCCTCCTCGGCCCGCTTCCGGTCCGTAATGTCGTGGGTGGTGCCGCTCATTCGCAGTGGCGTTCCGGCATCGTCGAAAGTCACTTCGGCCTGCTCGTGCAGGTAGCGCGTCTCGCCGTCCGGCAAAACCACCCGGAGATCGATGTCGAAAGCCTGGCCATCGTAAATGGCGGCTTCGGAGGCGTGCCGAAGGAATTCCCGGTCGTTCGGGTGGATGCGGGCGTAGAAGGATTGAACCGTGCTGTCGAAATCCTCCTTCTGCACCCGCATAATTCGGAACATCTCATCGGACCAGGTGAGCTCATTCGTGACGAGATCGACCTCCCAATAGCCCAGCCCCGCGATTCGCTGAGCGTTGGCGAGACTGGCGTCGCTCTCACGCAGGGCTGCTTCGGTCACCTTCAAGGCGGTAATGTCCTGTACGGTGCCGATGTGTGCGATGGGTTCCCCATTGGCGCCATACTCAATCTCGGCGATCTCCCGGATGTGGAAAATCTCGCCGTCCTTTGTCATGACACGGTATTCGATCTCGAAGTCGCGCCGTTCGGCGTCGGCGGCATGGTATTCGGCCAGAACCCGGTCGCGGTCTTCGGGATGATAGTCTCGCGCCATCAGATCATAGCCGGTATCTCTTTCTCCCGGCGATTCGCCACCTGTCTCAACCGACTCCTCGAGCCAATAGGTCAGCCGCTCTTTCGCGAAGGACCAGCGCCAGTATCCCAACTTGGCCTGGCGCTGCGCCCGCTTCAGCCGCGCCTCGCTCTCGCGCAGCGCGCCTTCGGTCTCTTCGCGCAGTTTCAGCTCGTGTGTGGTGCGGGTCTCCAAGGCGTCGAATCGATCGATCAGGACGATGATTTGGCGCAAGGCGGCGATCAGACCGAACCCGGTCAGACCGATGCCAGCCAACAACATCGGCCAGTGAAGATTCAGATGCATCTCGGTCATGATCGCCATAGCCCGTGCGCGCGGCACGAATAGCGGCAAGCCATGCATGATCAGAAGATCGGCGAAGAAGAATCCGCCGACCGCCAACATGCCGAGAATGATGGCACCAAAGCCGCGGATAGTCTGGCGCCCAGCGCCACGATTCCTGACACGCAGAAAATAGACGAGGCCACTGCCTGCGATCCCCACGATAAGGAGATCGACGACCGTCATAAATATGACCGAATTCCAGATCACGTCTCTAATCCAAACCCATGCTTCGGCATGCCAGCCTTCTTTGTGCCGCCGCGCCCGCGCCACTCCCGCCAATCCCAAGAAACTCAGGGATACCGGACGAGAGGAGCCCAAGACTATTTGCCCGCAACCACGGTTAAGAAGTGGTTAAATTACCTACCGGCGCGGGAATAGTACGCCACCAGAACCCGTTACCGTCGGAACCCGGTGTTTCGCCCGGATGTGGCCGCGTTATACTGCCCTTGGGAAACCGCCGGTCGGAGCGTGCGGTTATCGGTAAAAAAGGGGGGAATTAGGCTCATGGGCGAGAACATCCGATTGACGGCGGCCGACGGCTTTGAATTCGGCGCCTACCGGGCACGGCCGGACGCTGCGCCACGCGGCGGCGTGGTTGTGATTCAGGAAATCTTCGGCGTGAACAGGCACATCCGCGGGGTCTGCGACCGCTACGCCGAAGCCGGGTATCTGGCCGTGGCGCCGGCCATCTATGACCGGATCGAGCCCGACGTGCAGATCGGCTACACGCCCGAGGACGTCACGCGCGGCCGCGAGATCCGCGCAGAGTGCGACATGGCAAACGTGATCGCCGACGCAGATGCTGCCGCGGAGTCTGCGGCGGAGGGCGGTAAAGTCGGGATCGTCGGCTACTGCTGGGGCGGCCAGATCGTCTATGTCGCCTCCTGCCGGCTAGGCGGCAAGCTGGCTTGCGCGTCGGGCTATTACGGCGGCGGCATCGTCCCATTTCTGGGCGAAACCCCGGCAGTTCCCCTGACGATGCATTTCGGTACCGAGGACGCCTCGATCCCGCTAACGGATGTCGAGCAGATCGGAAAGGCCCATCCGGAGGTGACGATCCACCTCTACGAGGGTGCGGACCACGGTTTCAATTGCGAGATGCGCGCGCAATACAACGCCGAGGCTGCGGTGCTGGCGCTGGAACGCACCTTGGCGCAGTTCGCCGAGCATCTGGGCTAGTCAGGTTGCCGTAGCCTCGGCCGCGACAGGCCCGAAATCGGTGGGCAGGCCGCGCTCCTTGCGCGGCGTGCGGCCGAAGTAATCGCGATAGCACTTGGAGAAATGCGAAGCGGAGACGAAGCCGCAGGCGAGCGCCACGTCGATAATCGACATATTGGTCTGCAACAGCAGCAGCCGCGCCTTGTTGAGGCGCAGTTCCAGGTAGTAGCGCGCGGGCGAGCGGTTCAGGTACTTGCGGAACAGGCGCTCGAGCTGGCGGGTCGACAACCCGGCCGCCGCCGCCAGGCGGATCCGGCTCAGCGGTTCTTCGAGGTTGTCTTCCATCAACTCGATGACCTTAAGCAGCTTGGGATGCTGCACGCCGAGCCGGGCGGGGAGGGAAATGCGCTGGTGGTCGCGATGGTCGCGGATACGCTCGTGCAGGAACTGGTCTGCCACGCCGACCGCCAGCTCATAGCCGTGCTGGCGCGCGATCATGTTGAGCATCAAATCGATCGCCGCGGTACCGCCCGAACAGGTGAATCGATTGCGGTCGATCTCGAACAGCTCGTCGCTGACCTCAATGTTCGGAAACTCCTCGACAAAGCCGGCCAGGTTCTCCCAATGAATCGTGCAGCGGTAGCCTTCGAGCAGCCCGGCGCGGGCGAGAAGATGGCTGCCGGTGCACAGCGCACCGATATCGGTGTCGCGGCGGGCCATGCGGCGCAGCCAGGATATCAGGGCCTTGTCCTCAAAGCGCTGGACGTCCGCGCCGCTGCACACCGCCACCGTACCCAAGCGGTTGGCGGCCTCGAGATTGCCTTCGGGGTGGAGTTCGATGGCGTTGGATGCCTTGACCGCTTGGCCGTCGACCGAGAACAGACTCCATTGGTAGAGCGCCCGGCCGCTGGTGCGATTGGCCAGGCGCAGAGTCTCGACCGCCGCGGTGAAGGCGATCATGGAGAAGTTGGGGACCAGGATCAGCCCGATTCGTTGCGGCAATTCGCGCGGTGCGCTACCCAGCATCGCCTTATCCGTCCTCTCCTCACGGGCGTTCGTTAACCTATTGCTCCCGGCTCGGCGGGGGACTTTGGCACAAAAATTCGATGTCGCGAACAGAAAAATTCCTGCCGCTGATTCGCTAGCCCTGCGGCCTCGGATAGCCCACAGCCTTCAATGAATCCGCCTTGCAAACAAGCGGCTTGGCGATAGGCTCCAGGCTCCTGCCAAAGGGAGACTCCCCGCGTAATATTATGGCCCGCTACTCGATCTTCAGCCTCGCCCGCAACGCGCTCAGCTACCATCAGGATTGGCCGGAAGCCTGGCGCGCGCCGGAACCGAAATCGTCCTACGAGGTGGTCATTATCGGCGGCGGCGGTCACGGCCTGGCGACCGCCTACTACCTGGCCAAGGAACACGGCATCACCGATGTCGCGGTGATCGAGCGCGGCTGGCTGGGCGGCGGCAACACCGGCCGCAATACCACGGTAGTGCGCTCCAACTACCTCTGGGACGAGTCTGCGGCGCTCTACGAGTTCGCGCTCAAGATTTGGGAGGGTCTATCCCAGGAGCTGAATTTCAACGTCATGTTCAGCCAGC
>JAPULJ010000770.1 GCA_027295145.1 Alphaproteobacteria bacterium
CAACCCGGTTGGGGAGTTGAGAAGATCGGCCAGGAGTGGGCTAACCTGATGGCCCGACTCGGTTACGAGCGTTATGTCGCCCAGGGTGGTGATTGGGGTGCAGCAGTCACAACGATGATTGGCATCACCGACACAGAACACTGCAGCGCCATTCATCTCAACATGCCCATTGTGCAAGTCGATCCCGAGACCATGGACAACTTGACGGAACTCGAGCAAAAGGCCATGGCTGGAATGAAACACTATCGCGATTGGGACTCGGGATACTCCAAAGAACAAAGTACAAGGCCACAGACCGTCGGTTACGGACTGGTTGATTCCCCCGTGGGTCAAGCGGCTTGGATTATCGAAAAATTCTGGGCGTGGATGGACTGCGATGGACATCCAGAAAACGTGCTAACTCGCGACGAACTGCTCGACAACGTGATGATGTACTGGCTTACCGCTTCTGGCGCTTCCTCGGGACGCCTGTATTGGGAGAGTTTCGGCGGTGGCGGGCGTTCAGACGAGGTTACGGTGCCTACGGGTTGCAGCATTTTCCCGAAAGAAATTTTCCTCTGCTCAAAACGCTGGGCGGAGAAAAGATTCACAAATCTCATCTATTGGAACGAACTGGAAAAGGGTGGACACTTTGCCGCCTTCGAACAGCCCGAATTGTTCGTCAACGAAGTACGTAGCTGCTTTAAATCCGTGCGGTAAATGACCACGGAGCCGCTGTGGACTCCCAGTCCAGCAAGAGAAAGAGAAAGTAACCTGAGGCGTTTCATGGCGCAGGCGAGTGATGCCTGCGGCCGAGACTTCCCCAACTATCAAGCTTTACATGCGTGGTCGATAGAAGCGCCCGGCGAGTTTTGGGAACAAGTCTGGCGTTTCACGAACATGACTTCTTGCACGCCTTACACGAATCCGGTTACCGACTTGGAAGTGTTCCCGGGTGCCCGCTGGTTCGAGGGAGCCAGTCTCAACTACGCAGAACATCTCCTGCGCTATCGGGACGACCGCCCGGCATTGGTATCGCTGTTAGAGAACGGGCAACGCAAGGAGTTGAGTTATTCGGCGGTGTATCGACAAACCGCGCACATCGCGGCAATTCTTACCCGCGAAGGTGTCCAACCCGGTGATCGAGTTGCCGGATGGCTGCCTAACGTACCGGAAACTGTCATTGCCATGCTCGCAACTACCAGCCGCGGCGCTGTCTGGTCCTCCTGCTCACCCGATTTCGGCGTTGCTGGTGCTCTGGATCGTTTTGGCCAGATTGAACCGCGTGTTCTATTTGCCTGCGACGGCTACTACTACAACGGCAAAACCATTTCCATCGTCGATAAGGTTCGCGAGGTGGCAAACCTTGTCCCGTCGATTCGATTGATCGTATGGGTTTCGATTCTGAACCAGGCGCCATCTGGCAGTTGTACTTTCGCCGAACTCATAGATGATGACACGCCAGACCTTCAATTTGTTCAACGCCCCTTTGCAGATCCGTTATTTGTGATGTTCTCTTCGGGCACCACCGGAAAACCCAAATGTATCGTCCATAGCATCGGTGGCACATTAATTCAGCACCTGAAAGAACACCAACTACAGACCGATCTGAAGCGTGATGACCATTTGTTTTTCTTTACCACGTGTGGATGGATGATGTGGAACTGGTTGATCTCCGGTCTCGCAACGGGCGCTACATTGATCCTCTACGACGGATCACCGTTTTATCCCGCTCCGGACAGGTTGCTGGATATCGCAGACAGCGAACATATATCCATCTTCGGGGTAAGCGCCAAATACCTTTCGGCATTGGAAAACGCCGGCATCACGCCCAGGGACAGCCACCAACTGAACGATCTCAGAACCATCCTCTCGACGGGGTCTCCGCTTTCCGAGGAAAGTTTCCGATATGTTTACCAACGCTTCAAACCGGACGTGCACCTCGCCTCAATCTCCGGAGGGACCGACCTCATCTCCTGTTTCGTGCTGGGCAACCCGCTGTCGCCGGTCTGGGCGGGGGAACTGCAGTGCAGGGGGCTCGGCATGGCGGTGGACGTCTGGGACGATGATGGCCAAGCCGTTCGCGGGCAGAAAGGTGAACTCGTTTGTACCATGGCCTTCCCCTCCTGCCCCATCGGATTCTGGAACGACGCAAACGACGAAAAATTCAAACAGACCTACTTCGAGCGATTCCCCGGCGTCTGGGCCCAGGGAGATTTTGCCGAGATAACCGCCAACGATGGCTTCGTAATCCATGGACGCAGCGATGCGGTCCTCAATCCCGGCGGCGTGCGCATCGGCACCGCGGAGATTTATCGTCAGGTCGAACAGCTTCCCGAGGTCGTCGATGCCGTCTGCGTTGGTCAGGAGTGGCATGATGACACCCGGATTGTGCTTTTTGTCGTCCTGATCGCCGAAACCGAGTTGACGAAGGCGCTCATTCAAACCATTCGCAACCAGATTCGGCTAAACGCTTCGCCACGCCATGTTCCAGCCAGGGTGATTCAGGTAGCCGACATACCTCGCACCATGAACGGCAAGATCGTCGAGCTTGCGGTGCGCAACATCATTCACGGCCGCCCGGTCGAAAATACATCTGCGTTGGCCAATCCGGAAGCGTTGGAGCACTTCCGCGGTCTGGAAGAACTGTCTCGTTGAAAGTTGGCTCGCCGCGACAGCGTTCGCCTCGACGGCGTTAGCCGCGCCGAACTGTACGGTCGATGCCAGCGCTGGCCCCTTGAGCGGCTCTACGCCAGCGCAGGTTCGTATCGGCTTCGCGATCGTCGACATCACTGCAATCGATGACCGCGCCCAAACCTTGACAATCGATTCGTATGTACGGTTAAGCTGGGTCGACCCGCGGCTTGCATCGCTCGCCGGGTGCCGTGTCTCCGCCCCGCCCGGGGTCATCGCCATCTTCCCCTGCGGTCTTCAAGTCGATCAGCTCGACCCCCGGAAGCCCGTGCCCCGTCACCCGCTCGGGCAGTTCCAGTATCCGGTATCGGCCCTCCGAAGCGTTCTCCCAACTCTCGAGTGCTGGGGTCGCCGAACCGAGCACGCAGGGACACCCGGCGAGTCGGGCC
>JAPULJ010000771.1 GCA_027295145.1 Alphaproteobacteria bacterium
GCGCGAGCGCGGCCGTGCCCAGGGACACATATGGGCGAACTCATGGACTTTACTGGATCCCGCGCTGTCGTCGGTGCCGCGCCAGAAACGCCATTACCGGGGACGCCGCCTGCCGCCCGGACCTGGCGGCGACGGTCTCGCTCGTCTTGCGAGCCGTCTGGTTCATGTCATTGCGCTCCCAAAGCCGCCGCCGACCGCTCCGCCAGATCACGCAGACCCGGAACCCGAGCATCACATCGCCGCGTGACTCGCTACGCATGCAGCCCAATCTACACCCGGGCCGATGGTGAATAAGCTGGGATTATACCAAGGAGCGCTGAGCCTGCGTTGAGACCGTAATGAACTAGAACCCCCTGCCAGGAAGCGCAAAATCAAACGCCGGCGCGCAGACTTTCGCACAATCAGGCTGTCATCAGTCTGTATAATACTTTCTTATTTGACCGACGTATGAACCTGAGTCGGCGAAGCCGTATCGAGCGTGCTCCTTGACGTCCACCTTTGTAAGCAACGCGCCGGCAACGTCACCGCCCGCGTCGATGATCTGTCTGAGTCCATCAAGGGCCACCTCGCGCCGGGTTTCCCTCCAGCGAATGAGAAACACGATTTTGTCGACGAATCGGGAAAGAACCAGCGCGTCGGAAACGGCTACAACGGGTGCAGAATCTAAGATAACCATGTCGTAATGCTGCGCAACCGTCTTCAGCAGCTTCTTCATCGACTCGGAGCCTAGAAGGCTGGGCGGATGTGTCGCCTCTGCCCCGGCCGGCAGAATATGGGCTCCGGAATATTGATCCTCCTGAATCACATCATCGAGTGCGGCCTTCTCGGCAAGGTATTCGACAAGGCCCGGATTGGATTCAACGCCAAAGGCTTTGTGTATTGTGGGTCGGCGCAAGTCGCAATCGATAATTAGGACCTTTTGGCCGATGCTCGCGAGCATACGGGCTAGTGAAATCGCCACCGTCGACTTGCCTTCCTTCGGCAACGATGCGCAAATCAGGATCACCTTCGGCGCCTTGTCAGCACTGGACAGCAGCAGATTGGTATGGAGCCTCCGTATTGCCTCACCGTAAGCTGATGCAGGCTTATCCAAGATGTAGGTTTCCGGCTTTTTACCGATCGCTCCCAGCCCCGTCAGTACGGGAATGAGACCGAGAGGTGTTATGCCCATAAGTCGGTCGATCTGATCCGCACTGCGAAAACCGCGATCTAGTTGCTCGATACCAAAAACCAGAAAAACGCCCAAGACGACCGCTCCCGCAAAGGCCACGGCCAGAATGAACCCCCTCTTGGGATAGGACGGCCGCCGGGGCACGGCAGCATAAGACAGGACGGTGGCGTTAGGTTGCTGGAAATCCTCCAAAAAAAGCGTCTCCTTAGAGCGCGCCAGTAAGTTTTCCAACAACGTCCGAGATGCTGTGGCCTCCCGTTCCAGGGCTCGCAATTTCACCTCTTGGGTGCCCAGTTGGCCCACTTCTCTTTTGAGTTTGTTGAGCTCCGTACTCATTGATGCGGCGCGTGCCCGTGCGATGGCCACTTCGTTGCGAAGTCCTTGAACGACTTTGTCGGCCTCCGATTTGATCTTTCCCCTCAGATCGCGGAGCTGCACCCCGGCGTTGATCATCTTAGGGTGGCGCTTACCGTATACCTCAGAGAGTTCTGCCGATAGACGCTCAAGTTCGGCTTCCTGCTGGCGAAGTTGCCGAACGAGCGGGGAGGCCAGGACCTCCCTTGCACTCTCGATCCCCTCCGGAGATTCCAATAGCCGTTCCACTTGGCGAAGCCGCGCTTCGACCTCCGCCCGCTTAGCGCGCTCCTGTATATACTGTGTACTGAGTGCGGAGATCTGCTCCTCGGCAAGTGTGGCCTCCCTCTCTCCCCGGATCAGCCCCGATTTCTCTCGGTACGCCTCGACAGCCCTCTCGGCGGTACTGACCTCCGCGCGGAGGTCTGTCAGGCGATCGTTCAACCACTGGGTGGCCCGCCGTGTTGCCTCGAACTTTGCCTCGAGCGAAGCAACGATGTAGAGGTCAGCAAGCGTATTGGCGACCAAGGCTGCGGTACGACGTCCTTCCGACTCAAAACTAATTATGATGACTCGTGAGCGACCCTTTACCGCAACCCTCAACTTCGGCAAAAACGAATCGGTGATTTGGGCCCGCTCGAGTTCTGTCTTTTGGTCCTCGGAGAGTTCTTTTTCTTCGCGTCGGGGGGGGGTCTTGTCGTCAAAAGCGCTGGGGAAGGCGCCTGCCATATAGCTGCGCAGATCTTTTAGTATTGTATTAAATCGACTCTCTGGTCGGAGCGCGGCATTGAACTCGGGGTTTCGGTTTAGCTCGAGTCGCTCAATGGTCTTCTTAGCGAGCGTACGCGAGCCGATGACTTCAATTTCGGTCTCCATCGACGCGGTATCAGACGGAAAACCAGAGACTATAGCCTCGAGGTCGACAATATTCGACGGCGGCGAGCCGATCACGACAGCGGCGGTGGCGATATAGCGAGGGGTGAGCTGAGAAAGAACGATCGCGGCAAGGCTCAAGACGATGATGACCGTGCCCAGAATCAGCCATTTTCCACGCCAAAGCTTGCGCAAAAACCCCTTTAGGTCGACTTCCCCTACAGGCTGAAAGACAGGCTGACGTCGCTCGTCTACCGCTCTGAGGCGTTGATCGGACCTTTGGAGAGCAGAGGTATTAGATTCTTCTTGGGTAGCCACAATGGTCACACCTCAATAAACGGAATCGACCGCACGGCGGTCGCACAACGCTGGAATTCGCCAAGACCCGTATCCTGCAAACTAACTCTAGCATATGCACCTTTTTCAATTCGTTAAGCCAAGCATACCGTGTGTCGCTTGGCAACCGGAAACGGGGCGAAACGAGGCGGGATCAGAAGAATCTCTCTGGGACCTTGATCACATCCCCTGGCAGAACAAGTGTATCTTGCGCCGCAAGCTCCGGTTCCCCCTGGGGGTTTTTGGCGCGCGTTATCAATAGTTTATTCTCGCGCGCGCGGTACGTGAACCCGCCGGCCATAGCTACGGCGTTAACCACTCGCATTCCGCCCACGTAGGGGTAACTGCCGGGATTCTTCACCTCCCCGATGATATAGAACGGCCGATAATTCAGCACATCGATGCTGACCTGGGGATTTCGCAAGTAATCCGGCTTCAGTTTGTCGATAATCGCCAGCTCTAGCTCCTGGAGCGTATGCCCAAGGGCCGCCACCTTGCCAACAAGTGGGAGAGAAATGTTGCCATTACTGCCGACCTTGAACTCGCCGGAGAGATCTTCCTCGCCAAACACCATGACCCGAAGTTGATCACCCGTACCGAGCCGATACTCAACCTCCTGACCGAAAGCAGGTGCGATCACCAATAACCAAGTTATCGCTACGGTCGCCAGGCTTACTGTCAAACAATGTCGGTGTCCGCCTTTCCGCCAGCGCTTGACCCATGCCGATTTCCAGCATCCGCCGCCAAAATGTGGCTGACTATCCTTATGCATCAAAATTGCGCCTGCAAGCGAATCAAAAAGTTGTTCTCGGCAAAGTCGTCGGTCGAGGATTCACCCTCCCGCATGCGGAAATCGTACCCGCCCGATACGTAGAAATACCGGCTCAGCATGTATTTGATGTTGACGCCGGCTTGGTAAATTAGGTCCGTCCGATCGCGTCCCTCGAATTTGTCGTGGAGGAATCTGGCATCGGCCCCGATCAGCAAGTCGCGCCGCAGCTCGTGATCCACGGATAACCCAACCGATGAGAGAAACCGGCCCGACGCATCCGCACGTGTGGTTTCCCGGATTTGGCGCGAGACCCGGCCAACGACCGTCGTCAAAGGGGTCACAGTCCACGTGATGTCCGCACCCACCGTAGGCCCCTGCACGGTATCCAAGTCCGGGTCGTCAAAATTCTGGATTTTGTAACCAGCGAAGAAGTCGCCGAAAACGATCCCGCCGAAATCTATTTCAACGCCAGCGACGACATCAAAGCCATCGGAGTCTCGGTTGCGTTCGTTATCATCCTCGGCGCTGTCGTAATCGCGAATGTTGTATGCGCCTCGGACGAAGGCCTCGTATTGGGGCACGATCTCGTAGGCGAGCCGCAGCGACGCCTCGACCTCATTGCGATCCCGGTCATCGTTGTTGAACGGGCGGGCCGGGTCAGACGTCGCCACGTCGTCGAAGTCGTACTTGTCGAACGTGCCGCCCAGGGTGACGTTGACCCGGCCGAAGTTATGGAAGCCGTTGACGCCCACCGAGAAAATGTCGAATTGCGTCGGTTCCACACCACGTTCGTCATCGGGAGACCCGCGGTCCGAGTGCAAAGCCCGATATCTCACGCGAGCCCGCACCTTGGTGCTTCTCCTGACGTCCACCCGGCCGGAGGCGCTAAAGTGATAATCCTCGAAGTTCTCATCAGTGTTGTCTAGGTACCGGCCCACATCGGCGCCGCCCTCGAGGCTAACGGCATGGTTGCCCCAATCGGAGTCGATCCGCAGGCTCGGCAGGATCCGCGTGATGAAATCGGATACCTCGTTGTCCGCATCCGCGAAAATATTGTCGCTGTAATTCTCCTCGAGCGATAGCTTGGGATAGACGAGAAAGGTCCCTACACGCACACCCAAGGCATCGAGTTCCGGCCTCTTCCGGCTGGTCACCGTCTCACCTCTGCGAACCCTCACGTCACGCTTCGGCACCTCATACGCCCGCACCGCCAGTTGCGCCGCGTCGTCGAGCGATGCGGCCACCTGGTCTTCCCCTGCCGATGCCGGGTAAGCCGAAGTCGCAGCAGCTAAGAACGCCATGGTAGAGAGGCAAGCAATATGCCCCTTTGGCCAAGAACTCCGCATTGACCCGCCCCCAAGTTTTTGGTCCAATAACTGGTCTAACACATTAAACTACCTCCATTAAACGACTTTTGCGGGTTCTGTCCACCAATTTCTTTCCGCTAAATTCCATCCACTAAGCACCCTTTGACGAAATCGCATCGGCGGCGTGCCGCAAGGCAATTTCGTCCAAATAGCTACCCCCCAAATGCCTAACAAAAGGTTAATTACCCAAGATAGCCTCTCCTGGATAGACCCCTCCTCTAAATAACAATACGTTGTATTCGAACTCGGCCCGTATGACAAGCTTAGCGGACCAAGCGACGGCCATCTCATACCAAGGGTCAGTGATAAAGACCCATAGAGACGGCTTCCCGTGGTTTTCGGCTAGGCGCGCCGGTCGCGGCGACGCAGGGGCATCGCAAGGTGGGGGCAACGACGTCCGAAAGCCTTGGGACGTCCGCCAGGGTGATTGCGCCAGGGTGATTGCGGGCGAAAGCCACGGGAAGCCGCCGTCCCGGTCGCGTCCGCTTATACCAAAGGTCGTTGATATCGACCCCTAGAGACGGTTTCCCAAGGTTTTCGGCCAGGAGCGCGTGGCGTGGCGATACAAGGCATCGCGAGCCATGCGCCCCGTCTCAAATCCATGGGCCGTCCGAAAGCCTTGGGAAACCGCCTCTATGGGTCATTATCAACGCTCCTTGGTATAATCTTGCTCCGCCGTTGACACTCGGCCAGGCGCTATGTCTACTTCTGGGCCGACGGCGCCCACTTCTCACCACGGCTCGATCACGACAAGCAATGCATCCTGGTGATCATCGGTGCGGACCAGATCGGCCGCAAGGAGCTGCTGGCGATCACCGACGGGTACCGGGAGAACGCCCAGTCCTGGCGCGAAGTCCTTCTCTATCCCAAGCGGCATCCCAAGCGGCGAGGGCTTGCGACTTCTTCCTCGAGGCTTACAGTGCCAAGTACGATAAGGCGGTCGCCTGCCTGGCCGCCGCCTGCCTGGCCAGGGACCGCGACCTGTTGCTCGCCTTCTACGACTTCCCGACCGGGCATCGGAAGCACATTCGCACCACGAGCCCCATGGCGAGCACCTTCGCCACGGTGCGGCCGAGAAACCACCAAGACCAGGGGCTGCCTCAGCCAGCCGCAAGACGGCGCTCACCATGGTCTTCAAACTGTGCCAGTCAGCCGGCAAGAAGCGGCGCCGCCTGGATGGCTCGCACCGCCTCGCCGAGATCGTTCGAGGCGTCAAATTCAAGGACGGAGAAAAGCTAACCGAACGCGCCTTGGCATAACATCGTGAAGGCTGACATTCGAGTCATAACAAGCAATGGAGTAGAATATAATGAAAGAAGTTGTGATCGTTCAATATAGGTTGACACACTATCGCCTTTCTTTTTTCGACTCATTGAGAAGTAGGCTTGAGTCTGAGGACGTTAGACTTCGTCTACTTTACTCTGATCCCGATACGGGTAAGCACACAGGTGGTCTATGGCATCAATTATTCGATGATTTGCCGTGGGGGGAAAAAATAAAGACCACTCAGCTTCCCGGCGGCTTTAGATTTCAGCCAATACTGAGAAACGTACGTGGTGCGGACTTGGTGATCGTCAATCATGCTACGAAATACCTCGTCAATCACGTTTATTTCCTACTTCCGCTGAGCAACCGTCCAAAGCTTGCCTATTGGGGACACGGTTGGGATCATCAGACCGAGCACCCAGACAATTGGTCAGAGCGCTTGAAGACGTGGACGGGCAAACGCGCGGACTGGTATTTCGCGTACACGTGGAAGGTCCGCGAGAAGCTCATCGAGCTGGGTTACGATGGTGGCCGCATAACGGATGTCCAGAATGCGGTGGCGCCTCCGATCGCTGCGGCCAGTCCAGACGAGATCGAACTCTTACGTCGTGAATTTGCGCTTCATCCGGGTTCGGTCGTTGCCCTGTACTGCGGAAAGATGTACCCGAAGAAGCAGCTTAGCCTGCTGATCGACGCCGCACGGCGCGTTCATGAGCGGATACCTTCATTTGTGTTGATCTTGGCCGGTGCAGGCGAACAGGAATACGTTGCAGCGGAGGCCGCGCGTGAGCATGAATTTATTCATTTTGTCGGCCCTATCCGTGGAAGCCGGAGGGCTGCCTTCTTTGCGCTTTCTCGAATCTGTGTCATGCCGGGCGTAGTAGGACTGGGCGTGGTCGACGCCTTTCATTACAACGTGCCGCCGGTGGCGACTAACTTCCCATATCACAGTCCGGAGATTGTTTACCTTCACCACGAAGAAAATGGCATTGTTGCGGAGAATTCCCCCGAAAGCTTCGCGGAGGCTATAATTAGGCTGTCGCGGGACGACATCTTGCACAAACGTCTCGTTGACGGGACGAAAAAAGCATCCGCAAGCCTCACGGCCGACGAGATGGCCCGTCGCTTTACCGAAGGCATCTTGGCCGCGCTGGCGGGCGAAGACACAGCGCGGCTGATGTAGCCATGAGATTAGATCAGTGGTTGTTTCAACATTGTACCAACGGGCACCAAGGAATCATCTAAGCCCGCAGTGCCCAGATGACTTTGTGATTTGATGACGGCGTCCGGATTTCGCTATAAGAATCATTACGTTATTGGTGGATCGGAGTGTTTGAGCACACGACACGACGCGATTCCCGCACTCTCGGCGATCGCATCGTGTTGTGTGGAAATCGACAGGAGAAGTGTGTCTGGGTGGCGGAAAATATGGGCAAGTGGCCTTCCGGCCACAGGAATACCGACAAATCAGGCCAACGGTTCGCTGCGGCGAAAACTCTGTTCCCTCGACGGTGGTACGGGGGGTATGATCTCCGCAAACCTGGAGGTCATCTGGGAAATGTCGGTTCGATCTCCCTACCAAACGGCAGCGCTTCGATCTCTGGACCGTTTAGGCAGATAGCCATCAATATCGACTTCTTACTCGCGCAAGCTTGAAACCCGCAGCGAGCCGCTCGACGAGGAGGGAATTGGAAGTGCGTGTTCTGGTTGCTCATAACTTTTATCGGCAGGGAGGCGGCGAGGACGTAGTGGTCGCCAACGAACGGGCGCTGCTCATGGATCATGGCCATGAGGCGCGCCTGTGGTCGGTCTCCAACGATGCGATCGATGGCACGTGGGCGAAGATCAAGACAGCCTGGCAGGCGCCCTACTCGGTGACTGCCCGGAAGAGAATGGCACAGGCGATCGCGGACTTCGCGCCGGACATCGCGCATGTCCACAACTTCTACCCCCTGCTGACACCCGCCATCTATGACGCCTGCCAAGACGCCGCCATCCCCCTGGTCCAGACGTTGCACAACTACCGCACCATCTGCGCCGCCGCTATTTTGATGCGGAGCGGGCACGTCTGCGAGGATTGTATCAACGGCTCGCCCTACCAGGCCGTCCTGCATCGCTGTTACCGAGGATCGCGGCTGGGCTCGTTCGCCGTTGCGCGGATGATCGATGTCCATCGAAAAAGACGCACTTGGCAGACCAAGGTCGACCGCTTCATCGCACTGACCGAGTTCGGCAAGGCCAAGTTCGTCGAGGCGGGTTTCCCCGAGAGCCGGATCGCGGTCAAGCCCAACTTCGTGGAAGACAGGCGAATCCACGGCATCGACGGCGGTATGAGCGGCGCGCTGTTCGTCGGACGCTTGAGCTCGGAAAAGGGTGTCGCGACGTTTCTGAGGGCCTGGGGCTCGCTCGACGTTCCGCTTCGGGTGGTGGGCGACGGCCCGTTGCTCGCCTCGGTTCCAGCGGCCGCTGCGCCGGCCGTGACCTGCCTGGGCAGGCAGTCGGCCGAGGTCGTAGCCGCGGAGATGGCGCGCGCCGCCTTCCTGGTATTCCCATCGGTTTGGTATGAGACTTTCGGGCTGACCATTGTGGAAGCGTTCTGCCAGGGCCTGCCGGTTATCGCCTCGCGCATGGGCGGGATGACTGAGATCGTCGAGGACGGCGTGACCGGACTGCACTTCAAGCCGGGAAATTCGGAGGACCTCGCGGCCAAGGTGCGCTGGGCCGAGGCACATCCGGAGGAGATGCGCCGGATGGGCGCCAACGCCCGGAGGGCCTACGAGGAGAAGTACACGCCAGAGGTCAATTACCGACAGCTCATGGCGATCTACGAGCAGGCGATGAACTCTCGGCAGAGCATGCCAGCTGATGTGGAATGCCCCCAGGATGTTGAGGAACGGGCGAGTCGAATTGAAGCTACCGTATTGCATCCTTAAGAAGTGTCGAATGCCAACGGAAACAGCCCGCATCTTGCGTGAACACTATTCCCCTAAACATATTGGTAAGAAATATGCCCATGTACTTTTTGGTGACAGTGCTTGCGAATCCTCCCCGGATGCGGCAGTGCCTTGACTCGGTTGACGGGCGCCCTTCCGGTCGACTTATTAAATTGGGCGAATCGCTGCAGGGCAGGCACAAGTTCTGATACCAAGTTCGCCCAATTCCTTCGGCAGGAGGACAGGGGTCGTTCCCAATCTATGCCGCGCGTGCCGTTATCCTGTCCGCTATTACCGGAATCGATCAGCCGGACCCGGTATGACACCTCCGCTTTGGAAAATTGACCGACATCTAATACCAAGGATCAGTGATAAAGACCCATAGAGATCGCGTCCGCTTTGCGCCGGGTAGGGCCGGGTAGGAAGGAAGCCGCCCGTTGGCCCGCCGCATCGCCTGCCCGATCTCTATGGGTCATGATCAAGGACCTTTGGTATGAGCCTGCGCGCGATGCGGATCCTGA
>JAPULJ010000772.1 GCA_027295145.1 Alphaproteobacteria bacterium
GGACGCGCCCGCCGCCCTCGACATGGAGAGCCTGCAGGAGATCGTCGCCTATCATGACACCCGGGGGCTGATCGACTACGTCACCTGCGGCACCGGCAGCTACTTCGACCACCAGGACTTGATCCCGACCTTCGCCTACCCGGACAAGCTGGGTTCGCCCTTCGCCGAGGCGCTCAGGCAAGCCGTCAAACACGCCCGGGTCCAGGCCGAGAGCCATATCCGCACACCCGAGAACGCCGATTACGTGATCGGCTCGGGCCAAGCCGACATGGTCTCCATCGTGCGCGGCCAGATCGCCGATCCGCATATGGCCAACAAGGCGCGCGAGGGCCGGGCCGAGGACGTTCGGCCGTGCATCTCCTGCAACCAACTGTGCTGGGGCCGGCGCTATCGGGATTATTGGATATCCTGCCTGGTCAACCCCTCCGCGGGGCGCGAATTCGAATGGGGCGGCGACCGCTTTACCCCGGCCGAGACCCCGCGCACCATTCTCGTGATCGGCGGCGGGCTGGCGGGCATGGAGGTGGCGCGGGTCGCCGCCGAGCGCGGCCACCGGGTGACCCTGGCCGAGGCGGCGCCGGACCTGGGCGGCCAGTTCCGCCTGGCCGGCCTGCAGCCGCGCCGCGGCCAGATCCTCGATCTGATCGCTTGGTACGAGGGCCAACTGGAAAAGCTCCAGGTCGCGGTCCGGCTCAATACCCCGCTCGATGCCGGGGAGATCGAGGCCTTCGGCGCGGACGCCGTGGTCGTCGCCGCCGGTTCGCTGCCGAGCGGGACCGGATTTCAGAAGTCGCTGCCAACCCTCGAACCCCTGCCCGGCATCGAGCGCGGCAAGGTGTTCTCGGTCGAGGACGTCATGGGCCGCGCCGCGCGCCTGGGCAAGCGCGTCATGCTGCTCGACGATACCGGGCACTGGCGCGGTTGCGGCACCGCCTGGCACTTGGCCGAGCAGGGTCACGAGGTAATCCTGGTCACGCCCCACCCCATGGCCGGCGCCGAGTTGGTACGGACCTCGGCCGACTGGGCGCTGCGCCCGCGGCTCGCCAAGCTCGGCGTCGAGACCCTCACCGACTCGGCGGTCGGCGAGTGGCACGGCGACGGCGCCACGGTGGTCAATCTGTTCGACAACTCGACCCGGCGCGTCGACTGCGACGCCCTGGTGCTGGCCACCATCAACGTGGCCGAGACCACCCTGATCGACGATTTGGCCGGAAGCGGCCTCGAGGTCCACGCGATCGGCGACTGCGTCGCCCCGCGCCGCGCCAACAACGCAACCTACGAGGGGCGCAAGCTGGGCCTGAAACTATAGGCGGTGTATTTACGACCGGATATTCGGTCAGAGCAGCGCGCCGATGTCGGCTTAAGGGCCAGCACCGGACGAGGAAGAGGGTTGGCCGGAACGGGAAACCATGGCCAGAAGCGGAAGTTTCGGCGATGCCAGAAAATCGCTTCCACTTGCGGAGGCATCGTGCCGAGAGGGGGAAATTGGCCCGTCCGATTCGATGTGCGGGGAGGGAGAAAAGAGCGATGCCACATGCCCCAAGCTGATGCCATCAAACCTATTGCCGAGCACAATGGGGGGTTTCTCAGCAGCCCAATGGTTTTGAAATCAATCACCGTTGCGCTAAGATCGGCGGCAAATCGGAGGAGTCGTACGGACAATCCAAAATGGGATTCCGCATCATGGTCGGTCAGAGAGTAGACCGGATGGTCCGAGTGAACTGTGTATAAAATCGAAATTTGGTGCTCGACCATACGTTTGCGTATTGGTCGCTGTGGGCTTATCTGGCATTATCTGACAAAGGAGGCTCTTGTGAATAAACTGCTGACCATAATATCCTCCACGGCGTTACTCACCGCCATAGTTGATCCGGCATTCGCCGACCAGCATGAAAAGACAGATTTTGTCACCAAAGGTTCGTTCAAGGGAAACTTGGGCGGATTCCCGGGCGCCGACGAAAAGTGCCAGCCAGAGGCGGACATTCAGACTAACCTGAGTGCGGGTATTGGCTTGAGACTTTGGTCGCTCTCACATTAATGAGGTAAGGCAGTGGACAAACAGACTTTTCGATTCATCTATGTGGTGTTTATTATTTTTCTCGGTACCCAATCCGTAAGAGCAGAAAACATACCAGGATTTTCGCAAGATGGGCTGGCACGGATACGCACCGTACTTGGTCGCGAAGTTGCGAAGCAGGAATTACCTGGCGCGGTTGTCATTCTTGCTCGCGACGGAAAAATAATCTTTCACGAAGCTATCGGCAATCGCGATGGAGCAGAGCCAGGTGAGCTGACGAAGGCGTCGGTTTTTCGTCTGTATTCGATGATCAAACCAATTGTCACGACTGCCGCCATGATCCTGGTGGAGCGTGGCAAACTGAGCCTCGACGACCCGGTATCCAAATATATTCCATCATTTGGAAATGTGCGGGTATTGCACAGCGACGGTCGTGAAGAAGAAGTCGACAGACCAATAATGGTCGTAGACTTAGTCCAACACACCTCTGGTCTTACCTATGGCTCCTCTGGCCGCGGTCCTGTCCGAACAATGTATAAGAGCACCTGCTTTACGTGTGCCAAGAGTTTGGTAGAACTTGCTGATGTGATCGCCAAGTTACCGCTCGTACATCAACCGGGTAAAAAGTGGGAATATGGCCGCTCGATTGATGTCCTGAGCCGCGTCGTTGAAATCGCATCTGGAATGAATTTGGACGCATTTCTCAAATCAGAGATATTCCGGCCCCTGGATATGCATAGCACTGGATTTGGAACCCGTGACGGCCGCGCCATTCTCCTCGCAGGAGGTGGACCTGTACCCGAAAACCCAGACCTCCACACAGATAGCTATCTGCTTACGTCGGCGGTGGACTATTTCCGGTTCAGTCAGATGATTCTGAACGGTGGGGAATTGGATGGGAAACGCATTCTAAAAAATGAAACCGTCCAATTGATGATGCGGGATCAACTTTCACGGCGAAATATTCCTCCCGGCAAAGACAACTGGATCGACAGTAAATGGGGTTTCGGTTACGGCTTTGGCGTCTATTTGGAAGAAATTGACAAAACCAGTAAATTTCCCGCGCCATTGGGTACTGTTTTCTGGTCCAGTTATGGCGGAAGCACTTTTTGGATCGATCCTGTAAACAAGATCGTCGGTGTTTTTATGATGGCTTTACCTGCTAAGCGGCTGAAGTACAGGCGTCTGATACGCAGATTGGTCTATGTCGGTGTCGTCGACGATTCACGTCCTGAGAGCGTGGGGTTAACGCCCTCGGACCGTCTTACCGGTTCGGCTTTGTCCAATCATGTTATCGGCATGAGGGTGGAAGGGCGAGCCACCAATGGGTTGTGGGCAATTGAAATGGCTCTCGACGGCAGAAGTAAGGACTATTGGAAAGGAAAATTCATAGGTAGCGCAGTTTATCGCATTGAACGGGAAACATTGATCTTGGACGGACCAAAATTAAATCCACCCCACAGAGAATGCAGGCTGTATAGAAACCCAATGGGAAACAAGGCATCGCTCAATGAGTACGTAGCCATTTGTAACCACGGCACATATCCATATGCAGCGTCCTCTTTGCAATAAGTTGCTCGAAAACAATTATACCTGCATCAACACCAAACCAGTTGGTTATGGGCTAGCACAGACCCGATGGTCGCGGTAGGGAAACGAGTTGCCCCGTTCCCCCCGCGCAGATCCCGGCGTGCACTGCTTACGCACCGGGCTCCTCCCTCGGGTCCTGGCGTCAAAGCGGTGACAGGGTAAGGGCTGTATAGCGGGGTCGATCCAACGCCGGTTCGGCCCCGCTTTTTTCGCGATACTGACGTACGCTAGTTCCTTAATTTTGGTATGCCTGATACCCGTAGCCTCATCGCTCATATGTCGGCTTGGGGTCAACTTGAGACTTTTTCAGTTTTGCCCAGAATACCGGCAGCTGAAGGTAGAGCGGACGAAATCGGCACGAAAACGGACATGAAAACGGAGTCCGCCGCGACTGACCGCGGCGCCCTGGTGCTGGCGGCTACCATTGTGACCGAGGCCACCTTGATCGACGATCTGGCCGGAAGCGGCCTCGAAGTCCACGCCATCGGCGACCGCGTCGCCCCGCGCCGCGCCAACAACGGAACCTACGAAGGGCGCAAGTTGGGCCTCAGGCTCTAGGCCGTGACTTCACGACCGAAAATTCGGTCGGAGCAGCGCGCCTATGTCGGCTCAAGAGCCAATACGGGACGCGGATGAGGGATGGCCGGAACGGGCAATCATGGCAAAGAGCTGAAATTCATGCTTCCATAAATCGATTGTGTTCCTCATTCGTCTAACTACCCGTCCGGCGCATCCCAGAGGGCAGCTAGTTCTGGATCGTCCTCGGTACGGGTGCGCGGAAGACCGTCGTCGATCTTGTACCAAGGCAATTGGCTTTCCACACACACGTGCGAAGCTGGCACGGCTTTTTCCGGATGATCCAAAGTGCCGACCGGAAGATTGAGCCACTCATCCGGAGCTTCCGGCGACGTCGACCGCCAAAAAAGACGGGAGCCGCAATCCGGGCAAAAACCGCGCTCCGCAAAATGCGATGTCTGGTAGTACTTTGGCTCACCCTTGGTCAACCGCAATGACCCCGGTTTGACGATAACGCCGACCTCGGCCGGCACGCCGCTTATCTTTTGACAAATTCGACAATGACAGTAGTAAGTATCGTGGAGGTACGCCTCCGCCTCGTAGCGAATTGCCTCGCAAAAGCATCCGCCGGTAACCTTTTCGGCTTTCCCTTGCAGTTCCATAATGAACTCTCCCCGATGC
>JAPULJ010000773.1 GCA_027295145.1 Alphaproteobacteria bacterium
GCCCTGGGCGTCGGATAATACTCTGCCGGCGGGCACATTTGATCTGCCCCTTAAACCGCGGTCCTAGATGCCTGTAATTTCTAATTCTACACCTGGGTCCGGCTACGAGTGACAGCGCGTTTCTAGATTAACGAAACGTTAATCATTCAGGCTGCATCTGCATAATATTAATAATTTCAATGCATTTCAGCGTCATGATGAGAATCTATGACTAAAGTACTTGCAACGCTATCCAAGCCGCCCAGAGTGACCAAGGCCCAGCTCGTTAAAGAGATAGCAATTCTTGAGCGGCGGCTCCATGCGGCAGAGTCCATTGCAATCGAGCGCAAGTCGGCCGAGGCGGCGCTGAAGGCGAGCGAGGCGAAGGCTGTGGCCGCGCGCGATCTCCTCGAAAACGCCATCGAGAGCCTCAGCGAGGGTTTCGTCTATTTCGACGCCCAAGAGCGCCTGGTCCTGTGTAACCGGCGATACAAGGAGTTCTTCTCGGGCATCGCAGATATCCTTGAGCCGGGCGTATCGCTGGAGGCCGTCGCGGGCGCCATGCTCGCTCGCGGCCTGTTCGCGGGCTCGAAGGCGGAACAAGCCGCCTTCGGCGCGCGTCGGATCGCGGATTTTCGGGACGGCAAATCTGTGGAACTCCAGCTCGCGGACGGACGGTGGATCCAGTCGCGCGACAATTTGCTGGCGGATGGCGGCATCATCGGTGTCCGCATTGACGTGACCGAGGAAAAGGCGGCCGCGGAGGCGCTCCGCCGGTCCCGCGACGAGCTGGAACGGCGCGTCGAGGAACGAACCCGGGAGCTGCGCCGGAGCGAGGAACGGTATCGCGCCATCGTGGAAGACCAGACAGAGTTCATCGGCCGCTCGCTGCCCGGCTCCCACACCCTGACCTTCGTCAACGAGGCCTATTGCCGGTATCACGGTAAGACCCGCGAGGAGCTGTTGGGCACCAGCTTCATGGACCATATCCCCGAAGAAGACAGGGATATGGTCGACCGGCAGCTGGCGGCGCTGAGCCAGGAGAACCCCATCGTTACCGTGGAACACCGCGCCGTGCAGCCAGACGGCGAGGTTCACTGGCACGATTGGACGAGCCGGGCAATTTTCGACAACGCGGGAGAGATTATCGAAATTCAGGCGGTGGGACGCGACATCACCAAGCGTAAGGAGACGGAGGCGGCTCTACGCCAAAGTGAAAGCCAGCTTCGGTTGCTGGCGGACAATTTGCCCGTTCTGATCATGTCCCTGGACGCTGGTTTGAAGTTCCGTTTCGCCAACCGTGCCTATTGCAATATTCATAACATAGAACCAGCGGACATTATCGGCCGCGACTGGCTAGAGGTGATCGGCGAGGAAGGTTATCGCAAGCTTAGACCGAACATAGACGCTGTCCTTGAGGGAAAAACGGTCGAATTCGAGACAACCTACAGGTTTGTCAACGGGATCGAACGCGATGTGGTGGCAAACTACGTGCCGGAAATCGACGCGTCCGGCGCAGTGCACGGATTATACGTCTTGCTCATCGACATAACCGAGCGTAAAGCGGCCGAAGCCCGCGCCGCCATGGCTCACGACCGGCTGATCGACGCCGTGGAAAGTATTTCGGACGGCTTCGTCCTGTACGATGCCGACGAGCGGTTGGTATTGTGCAACGGCACCTACAGGAAAATGTACCCCAACATCGCCAACATGCTGGCTCCGGGCGCGAGACTTGAGGATATCACCCGCGCGGCTATGGTGGGCAGCGACAAGCTCAAGGAGGAGGGCGATCTTGAGGATTGGATACAGAAACGGCTCGATTTCTACCGGACGGGCGGCAGAACGTCTGAACAAAACCTGAGCGACGGCCGCAAGGTGATAGCGCGCGATGAGAGGACCCGCGAGGGCGGCATCGTCGGCATCCGTACTGACATCACCGAGTTGAAGGGGCGCGAGGATGAGCTGCGCCGCAGGGAGCGGCATCTTCGCCTGATCACCGATTCGATCCCCGTACTTATCGGCCATTTCGATACCGAGGAGCGCTACCTCTTCCTCAACAAGCTGGCGGCGAAGTGGCACCTTCAGGAGGAAGCGGAGTTGATCGGCAGAACCATCGAGGAGGCACTGCCGGCGCCCATGTACGAGCGAAGCCGACACCGGTTCCGGGCGGCGCTCGCCGGGGAGACTGTCCGCTTCGAGGACGTTATCCCGATGCCGGACGGCTCCCAACGCAACCTCGTTGGTGCCTGCATCCCGGATTTTGGCAAAGACGGCCAGGTCCGTGGGTTTTTCACGCTGGGCCAGGATGTAACTCGGCAAAGAACGACCGAGGCGCAGTTGCATCAGGCCCAGAAGATGGAGGCGGTCGGTCAGCTCACCGGCGGCATCGCGCACGACTTCAACAACATCCTCGGCATCGTGCTCGGAAACCTCGAACTCATAAAGGAAAAGACCGCATCAAATACGGCAATCGCTCGCCGCCTCGACACAAGCATTGGTGCAACGAAACGCGCCGCCGCCTTAGTAGCCAGATTGCTCGCCTTTGCCCGTAAACAAGCACTCAGGCCCACGGCAACCGATGTCGTGAATCTGATCGCCGGCATGCAGGATATGTTGCAACGCACGCTGGGCGAAACGATCAAGATCGAGATAGCTCATCCTCGCAAATGCTGGCTGGCATTAGTGGACCCGGCGCAACTCGAAAGCACCGTCCTCAATCTTGCCATCAACGCGCGCGATGCGATGCGCAAGGGCGGCAAACTGACGATTGAAATCGGGAATGCAGTGGCCGGGTCCGGCCAATCGGACATCCCGACGGAAGTCACGCCGGGTCGCTACCTTTCGATCAAAGTCGTGGATACCGGCTCGGGTATGGCGCCGGGGGTGATCGAGCGCGCGTTCGAGCCATTCTACACGAACAAGGGGGTCGGCGAAGGCTCGGGACTCGGACTGAGCATGACCTATGGCTTCGTGAAGCAGTCCAACGGTCACGTTTGGATCGATAGCAAGGATGGAAAGGGGACGACCGTCACGATTTACTTGCCGAGCGCGGAAGAAGTCCCCGATCGAGTGGTTCAGGCAGAACCCCTGATTTCCGCCTCTTCAGTGAGCGCTAAGAACGTCCTCGTTGTCGAGGATGAAGAGGATTTACGCCACCTTGTGACCACGATGCTGGACAATCTGGGATACGGCACCATGAGCGCCGGCACTGCGAAGGAAGCTCTGAAGCTTCTGAAACGTAGCCCCAAGACAGACCTCTTGTTGACCGACGTCGTGCTTGCCGGCGGCATGAGCGGCCCGGAACTCGTGCGGTTGGCACTGAAGCGGAAACCCGCCCTATCGATCCTATACATGTCGGGTTACCCGGATCGCAGCAGCGATAAGGACAGCGATTTTGAAGAAGGAACCCGGATCCTGGCTAAACCCTTCAGGAAGGAAGATTTGGCAAGAGCATTGCTCGGCGCTTTCGTAACCCCGGGCGCCAGCTGATGACGCAAAGGATTCTAGTGGTCGACGACGAACCGGAGTTTGGCACCTATGTGGGCGAGGTCGCCAGAGGCCTGGGTTACGAGGTTGAAATTACGACGAGCGCCGATGCCTTCATGCAGGCCTATGACAAATTTGATCCATCGATTGTCATGCTGGACGTAGTCATGCCTGATATCGACGGTATCGAACTCCTGAAGTGGCTGTCGGAAAGGGAATGCACGGCGAAGATCATTGTCGTGACCGGCTACAATCCCAGTTACGCGAGCATGGCCACAACCCTCGGCGGGAAACAGGGCCTCAATACCCTGAACGCAAAAAAGCCGATTAGCGTTCAAGACTTACGCGAGCTTATTGGGTAGGGAGCCGCTCGGACTAAGTCCTCAACCGAATAGTCCAAAACCGTCTCTTGCGCAGCAGTGAGGGGCGCTTCAGGCTGGCTTTTCGATAGATTTGGTCACCTTTAGCGCCGCACCACCCGCGGCTTCTACGACCCCCTTCTTTTGCTGTTCGGTCAGATCGTCGCGCCCGGTGAGCTCCGGTACGCGCACAGTGACTTGACTGGTCGCGAATTCGATGCCGTTCTGGCGCAATACGTCTTGGATGCGGCTATAAGCCTCGCGTCTGACAACGAATTGCTCGCCTGGTTTGGTCATGAACTTGGCCCGAAAAATCATACCCGATTCGTCCATCCGCAAGACGCCCTGCGATTTAAGTGGAGCAAGCATATCCTTGCCGAATTCCTCCTTCATCATCTCCAGACCGGTTTGCTTGATCAGCTTGCGTACCTTCTCGATGTCGGTGCCAAACGGTAGGCGGAACTCCAGCTTCATGATGACCCAGTCGCGGCTGTAGTTGGTAATCGACTTTACTTCGCCATAAGGGATCGTATGAACGAGCCCACGGTGGTGGCGCAATCGCATGGAGCGAATCGAGATTTTTTCGACGGTGCCGCGAAGATCACCCATCTCAATGTATTCGCCGATGCGAAAGGCGTCATCGACTAAAAAGAATACGCCCGAAACAATATCGCGTACGAGCGTTTGTGCGCCGAAGCCGATGGCAAGGCCAACGACGCCCGCGCCTGCGAGCAGGGGCGCGATGTCCACGCCAAGATTGGAAAGCGTAAGCATCACTGACATGACACCGAGCGTTGTCAGCAGCGTGAAGCGAAATAGCGGCAGTAAAGTCGCCAGCCGCGTCTTGGGGGCGCCGCCACCCTCGCCGCCCTCTTCGGCATCGTGGCCGGCCGCAGCTTTAGCATCCTCTTCGGCGCTTTTTTTGCGGATTAGCGCTTCGACGAGCTCCCAAAGGACATAGACAACGAGCAATATCAGCGCCGTGTCGATAAGTGCCGCTGCAAATGAAGCCCCCATCGACTGCCGCATATTCGCAAACAAGTCGACGTTCCAGACGGTGAGAAGTAATAGCAATGAGCCTATCACCAGAATAATTCGGAACGCCCTTTGTAATACTATGAGATACCGACCCTGCAATTTCCCGGGGATTAGCGGGTCTGATGGTTCCACATCTTGCGCATTCGCCGGCTCTTCGTTTTGCTCCGTGGTGGCGCGCGCGCGTAAGCGGACTCGGGCGTCGCGCGCCAAAAGGACCCGTTTGAAAATTCGGTTGAGTAATATTGCGATCGCTGGAATCGCCAAACTCAATATCGCGCTACCGCGAAGCAGGGAGCTTTCGTTCAATATGCTGTAAACCCACAAAGCCCAAATCAGAGCGAGGTATGCAATAACGATCCAATATTTCGCACCGCCCAATTGACCCGAAATCAACCCGCCATTCTGTGAAGATTCTTCATTTACCGTTGGACTTTGGGCACTCGAAACCGACAGACGTGACCTGCTTTTTGCTACCATGACGATAAACAATATAGTTACCACGGTGCCGAACACCGTAATCAATAGATCGTAAGGTGGCTGCTTGAGCCCGATAGCAAAGAGGAAATCAGCCGACCGAAACGAAAATGCGAAGAATACGCAGATCCATACAATCCGACGGTGTAGGAAACGTGCGCCATCGTCGCTTACCGATTCCAGCCGCAACGCCGGCTCCTCTGGCGACAACGAGAATCGCGAGACGATAGCGACGATGCGAACGATGATATAGGCCCTGACAAACGACGCCATGAACAATCGTGTGGCCTCGCTGTCACGGAAGAATACGAGAAAGACGACGATGGCTCCCATAAAAAATGAACCAAGCGCGAGGGTCTCAAGACCTGCGGCGAAAAATGCAGATTTAAGGCGTGTTGAAAACGGCGCATCCAGATCAAGCGCACAAACTCGCTTTCGTGCCTTGGCCGTCGCGCGGCGAAAGAGCCATTCCAAAATCAGGCCGACCACCACGGCGAAACCGATGTGGAAAATGAGGAACAGTATTGGAAACCGGCCTTCCTTCGGCTGCCAGCGAGCGACTGCTGCACTTAAGACGCCCGGAATTTCGCTCAGACCGGCAATCATCAAAGGAATTCGCTTCTCCAGTTTGAGCGCTTCCTTCTCCATGCGTTCACCAAGCGACATCTTGGATGCCTTGCTAGCGCGCGCGTGTGCTTGCGTTAACTCAAACAAATACTCACGCAAAATCTGACGAACTTGTACGTCGCTTAACTTGGCGATCAGCGCGTCGACCTGGGCGGGCGTCAAATCCTTTGGAATGCTTATCTTGCTCTTCTCGGAGGATTTGCCCCCGGGCATCACACTCGTGATTTGCGCGTTAGCAGAGACCGGCGCTAGCAAGAACAATGCCCCCACGATCAGTGCGAAGACTAAACGAGCGCAATAGGCACGACCGGGCATAGATTTATCCCCTATATCAGCCGCTTGTCCGCAACGGGCCAAATTATTACAGACCGTAGCCACATCCCGAAGCTAGACACAAAACGGGAGTGAACTCAATTGCACGAACGGTGACAAGTCAGGGCGGATCAGATCGCCGCAAGCGGCCCTACTTCTCGAAATTGCGGGCAGGGCGCCAGGGGAATGGGCCCATATACATGTCCAACATAACGCGCCAAGTGTTCATCGGCAGCCATTCTTTGTACATTGCCCAGGCCTTGTATTTAGGTAATTTTACAACCTGTGGAATTTTTCCAAAGTTGGTGCCCTTTTTAAACTCGGCAACAATGGCGCGTTGCAGGTCTTGGATGAATTCTCTGGCCTCGATGACATCGGCCTTGCTGCCGATGACGGAATCAGCCTGGGTATGTGAGAAAATTGCCCTGCTGAATTCCATCTTCTCAATATCGGTAAGTGCGCGCACCATCTCCTTAATGTTAAAATCCGGTACGATGGTAAAGAGGACGCGTTTTGGCGTAACCACATCGGCGATATAGACGACTTTCTGCGGAAGAACCCGGATTACGGTCATACCGAGACCATGGCTCATGCCGATATAGTGCATTTCTATGGTTGTATCGCCGAGCTTGATATCTTTGCGTTTGCCATTCCAGGCTTCATCCGGAAGCACCATATCGCGGTGAGGATTTGCCTTCATCCACGCATAGGCTTCCTCGTGGGCCAGGATTTTTGCGCCGACATTTCGGAATACTTTACCGCCTCCACTATGGTCCCAGTGATTGTGGGTGTGGAGCAAATAGCGGACCGGTTTGTCGGTGATGGCTTTAATCGCCTTGAGCATGCCTTCGGCGTGTTTGGTATTTACCGGCTCAACGGCGACGACACCATCGGAGGTAACAACGAACATTGAAATATAGCCGTCTCCTGGCGAATAGGCGTAGATGCCGTCAGCCACCTTCGTCGTAATTTCCGCCGCCCCCGCTTGGCCGGCAATAATTGGTAATTGGAACAAGAGCGCGATCAGGCCCGTTATTACGAGATGCCTAATATTGAACATATTAATTTCCTTCCTCATTTCAGTATTCAAGGTGGTTGGAGTTGTCCTGGAACCGGTATATTGCAAACTAGGAGATGCGACTTGTTTTACGAACTGATCGGTACAATAATGCGCATCCCCCGGGTGTCAAGATTTATGTACCGATCAGTATGAAAAATAAATCGTCTCGCCCCCGTGGCCGGCCGCGGACATTCGATCGCGACGAGGTTCTGGACCACGCCATCACGACTTTTTTGGCGAAGGGCTACCGTGGTGCCTCTTTGGATGATCTGACCAAAAGCATGGGCATCAATCGGCCGAGCCTGTATGCGACCTTCGGCAACAAACAGCGCCTGTTCATGGAGGCGATAGATCGTTATGCGGAAACATTTGGCTCCGAGCCAATGAAAGCGCTTTATGGCGAGGAAGATATTGAGAATGCGATTGCGGCATTTTTTGAAACCAAAATTCGATACTTCACATTACGGGGCAAACCGCGCGGGTGCCTGATCAGTAATATTGCGACCGAAGCGGCGGAAAATGACGGACAGGTCCGTGATAAATTGACCGGGATGTTTGCCGAAAACGAGAAGATTATTGCTGATCGCCTCCGGGTCGCTCAGGATCTGGGGCAGTTACCCAAATACTCGGACCCACTTGCCTTTGCCCGAATGATTGTCTCGATCGCCCTTAGTATTGCCACCCGCGCGCGCGTTGGCGACAGTCGTGAGGAGCTATCTCGCACGGTTGGGGATTTTATGGCGGTGCTGTTTCCGAAACCGACTTAAACAACAGCTACTCGCGATTGCCCCCGTGATCCGACAAACAATGGCATTTACCGACGCTTCGGAGATTCACGAGAAGGAAGTGTTCATGGCCGCCCCCAACGAGCTTGCGCCAGCTTATCACGCCCACATCTATTTCGATGCCGACTCACGCGAGAG
>JAPULJ010000774.1 GCA_027295145.1 Alphaproteobacteria bacterium
CATGACCCAGGAGGAGGCCTACGAGATCCTCGGGCTTCAGCCTGGCGCAAGCCCGGAGGAGATCCACGACGCCCACCGCCGCCTGATGCAGAAGATCCACCCCGACCACGGCGGCTCCAACTACCTGGCGGCCAAGATCAAGCTCATCGACAAAAACATCGATCACCCGTACCGGGTTGTCGTCACCGATCCAGTCTTCCAGCCGATCGGGACACAAGGTGCTTTGCCCGCGATCCACGCCCTCGACAAAACGCTTCATCAAATCCTCCCGCCAAAACACGGGAGAATCATAGCCCAGGAGATTCACAGCACGGTAGATGTTTTTACACAGCCTGGGTCATAACCGGAAGTCCAGCGTGGGCCTCGGAATGTCCGGAGTTGGGGGTCAAGCGGAAGTCGATTTCGGGCGGCGGCATGTCTGTTCATAGCCAAAAGGAGACATTTGATGCCAGCGAGGGGAACCGTCTACCGCATCATAACCGGCGCTCCGGCAGACCGGACGCAGGTTCTAATTCCGGGCGCGCTACCAGCGTTATTTGCACCCGGACTGGGCTCCTTTATGAGTTCGGCATTAGTGGTTGCGGGGATTTGGAACCAGCATTATTTGCCGCTCATCAGTGGCCGAATTCCTAAGATTTGGCGGTAACATCGCGGACCCGAAAACACCAATGTTGGAATGTGCGTCCGGAGCGATTTACTGCAAGTTCTCCCAACCCTTTATCGACGCCCTATGGGGCCTGACCGCCATCTTGTCGGCCTCCGACGCGTTGCCGAACTGCCCTCCCTGTGCCGCCGCGGCCAAGGCAATGTAAGCCCGCATCACGCGGTCGCCGAGTGCCGCCCACTGGTTCATGTCGGCATAGCCATAGCCACGCACCACGCCCCGGATTTCGTTATAGGCCCGGTGTCCCTTTATGTCCTCCAGCACCGAGGTGAAGACCGCTTGCCCCCGGCGGCTCTTGTTCTTCATTTGGCCCATCGCGGCCATCGGGTCGGCCTGTTGGGCCGTCCCCGGCGGCACCATCGCGGTTCCGCCACCGGACATTCCGGCGCCCTGCCCCTGCATGCCGGCCTGCATCATCTGAAGCATCATCTGCTTCTGCTCCGGCGAGATGTTCATGTTCTGCATCTGCTGGAGTGCTTGTTGCATGGCCGCGTTGCCGGCGGGCGCCATGGGTTGCGCGCCCGTCTGACCCTGCCATCCCCCCGTATTGCCGCCCGAAGGCTGGGCGCCCGTGGACTGCCCGCCGCCGCCCCCTAAGGACAAGGGCCCATATTTGCTCGCGACATCGTGGACCGCGTACACGGAATTCACGAAGTTGGCCACCTGCGGCGAGGTCAGGGGCGCCTGCGCGTGGGCCGGGGTGAGCAGGAACACGAAAATCGAGACGAACGTTACGAGAACCAGCCTTGCCATGGTCGCTCCCTCCCTTCAGAGAATCAGCCGGGTCGGCAACCGATAAGGCGCGCAGACCGGCCCCAGGCCCCGACAAACCCCAAAGGATCGTGCCGGACGGCGCATCATAGCGCAGGTCGACGGGCAGCCGGAACCGGTTTTGTCTTAACGTCCCCGGCCAGAGATCCGGCTCCCAGGCCCAAGGGCGCGGGGAGTATCCCGCGTCCCGGACAAAGCCCGGCACTTCCGGCGCGGCTCTTCCGCGCGCGGGCTCGTTACTTTAGGATGAAACCGTTCGCAGCCAGGGGAGAGGGAAAAATGGCTCGTAGAATTATCGCGTTCGTTTTGGCGGCCGCTTGGTTGGTTCTTGGACTGGGCGCGCTGCCCGGAAGCGGCCTGCATGGCAGCGCCTACGCGCAAGACGCCGCCAAGAAAATCAAATCCATAGAGGCCAACGTGAAGGCGGCCAGAGAGTCCGCTGAGACAGACAAGCTGGTGGAGGGCTACTGCAACATGGCCTGGGCAGGAATCAAGAATATCAGAAAAAATTATTCAAGCGACAAGAGCGCCATGGACGCGGCCGCGAAGGCCTTGGAGGCCTGCAACTTCGAGATTCCCGTGGCGTATTTCGGCAAGCGCCTGGACGCCACGCGCTGCGATACCTTCATCACCAAGGCGCGAAATTATTTCGAGGGGTTCGGTGTCTTTGCTCTAGGGATATTCGGCAAGGCCAAGCCGGAGCAGCAGAAGCAGTTGGAGGCGACCCGTTCGCGCTTCGAGGCGGCGCTTTCCGGGCGCGTCACCAAGGTCTGTCCCGTGCAGGCCAAAGCGCAGGGGTTTGGATCGGGCCCGCCGTCCGCAAGCGGCCAGCAACAGGGCGTCTCCGCGCAGGAATTCAGGACCGCGTACAACGCCGAGCTCTTGAAGAACTCGGTGAAGCAAATCGATCATTGGTTGGCTGTCGCCTGGGAAGGGGTCGAGAAAGGCAAATTAAATGCGCGTGCGTGCCCAACAATCTTGTCGAAAGCCACGGGGATCAACAAAAATCTTTCCGATGACGAGGCGGCGATGAAAACCGCGGCGGCGGCGATAGAGGCCTGCGCCTTCGAGCTTCCGGTCGCCTCGTTCAGCGCGCGATTGGACTCCATGGAAGCGAACCCCGGCGACGGGGCCGCGTGCGATTCCTTCATGGCCGACGTGCGCAGCCATTTCGAGACGGTCGCCTATGGGACCCAAGGGATGGAGGCGATGATGGCGATGACGATGGAGAACGAGTCGTCGGACGAGGAGCGGCGCTTCAAGTCGGCGCTTTCGGATCGCGTCACCAAGGCTTGTCCCGCGCAGGCCAAGGCGCAGGGGTACTGACAGCCAGACACCGGCGGACCATCCGGTGCAACCCTCGACACCTGCATACTGTGAGACGGGTCACCCAGGTCCAAACCAGACATAGGGTATTAGCGGCAGGGCGGTTACTGGTTGTCCATCGCCTGCTTGGCCGACTCCAGGCTCTGCCAGAGCATCTCGCGTATAGGCGGCTGGCTTTGTTGGAAGAGGGCGGTATTGGCGCGCACGACCATGTCAATCATGCCGAGCCGGCGCATTTCCGCCGCGAATCGAAGGGTTTCCTCATCCGCATCGCCTGTTTCGGCCATACTGGCCCCCGCCGGTAGGACCTTCGGCGCGAAGCATTGCGACTGTTCCCACTGTTGTTCGCACTGCTGCGGGCAGGCTTCGCGCAGGCGTTCCTGCTCGGCGGTCTCGCAAGTGCAGGCACACTCCGCCTGTAATTCCTCCGTGAATATATCGCCGCAGCTGGCCGGTATCTCGAGCGCCCGAAAATCTTCGTCCGTGAAGCCCATTTCGCAGAATCCCTCCACCCGCCCAGCCATCTGAGCGCGCATCGCCGGCGGTAAATTTTGCAGCATCGAGATAATGTCCTGCTTCATCTCGTTCATCATCAGGCTGTCTTTTCCCACATCGGGCGCCACGCCGTCACCACGCCACGGGGCCGAGACGGTGAAGCTGCCGTAAATTTGCTTCACCGGATGCAGGTCCGGATTTTGTCGGCTCGCGGTTTTCATTTCTTCACTGTCGACCAAATTCGCGGAAAACTCCCCGCGTAGCACGTAGGGTGTAAACTCGAGGATGGTCACTTCGCCATTTGGCGCATATCGATTGTTTTCCGCCAGTTTCGGATGCAGTGCGATGTAGGTGCCCCCGACACCGCCTTTGCTGACGGAAATGTCCGCATTGGTGAAGAAACCGCTGAAGCCATAGTCGACCCGCGGCACGCCGATCGAAATCATCGCACCTTCGGCGAACTGTATTTGGCTCTGCCGCTGGGCCAGCCACGCCATCTCTTCCGCACTACCGGACACGCCACCGGTGCCACCCATGCTACTCAACACGCCACCGGCGCCACCGATAAAACCCAAACCCGGTACGACGCCGGCATCGAGGGAGAGCGTGATCACCAGCTGCGGTCCGCATTGGTTGAGCCTGAGGGATATTGGGTCGCAGCCCGGATTGGCCGGGCCGCGCTGCACGCCCGCTTGCGTCGCCTGGGCCGAAAAGGGGCTTGGATGCCGTCGCTGGCGTTTTGCCCGCCGTCTTACGTCGGCGCGGGTCTTTACCTGTTTCCGCTGACCCGCCGTCGTCCCCGGCGGCGGCGGCGGCGCCACGGTCATATTGGAATTCCAGGCCGGCACGGAAAAATGCAGGGTCGGCTGCGTCATTTTGGTACTTTGCGCCGTCGCCGCCATGTTGGTGATAAGCACCACATTTTCGGCGTTGATATTGACCGGCAGACGCCAAAGGGCGACGTGCTTGCCGGCCAGTATGGTGCCACTCAATCCTGGCTGCAGATAGGGGGAGCCGATCAATTCTCCACCCGGCCGGCCGGCGCGCAGTTGTGCCAATTTGTCTTCCGGCACCCCATAACCCTGGATAGCCAGTTCACCATCCGCCGGATTTCCGGCAATGCTCACGCGCATGCAGACCGAGGCCATTTCCCGGATCGGTTGGCTGATCGTGGCGGTGGGATGTTGCGCGTCGAGTACGATTTCCCGACACTCGTCGAATGATCCACCGAGCCAGGCTTTGTTCCGATTTTGGTGCGACAGACCTTTGATCGTCGGGATTCGGCCATCCATATAATCGGCATAGGCTGAAATGAATTGGGCATAGACCCGATCCAGTTTCTGACCGATATTGCCGGGTTGCAGCAGCGATTCGGCCAGCCATTTGATTTCGTTGCCTCGGCCCGGGCCTTGCGGCTTCCGTGCCATCAACCCGGCCAGATAGCTATAGTCAGTGCCCATCGGCGACGAGCCTAGATGAACGCCGCCGCCATAAATTTTGGCGTAGGTCAATTCCGCCAAATGACGCCAGAACGAACTGGTCGTATAGTCATCACCTGAATTCTGACCGGCCGGTTTCGCCAAGGGAAGGGAGTAATTCCGCATTCCGTAAAGTTTAGCATATTCGGCAAATCGTCTTTCCCTGGCCCCTGACAGACCTATTTTTGCCATTAGGACTTGGTGATAGGCTGGCGATATTTTCGTAATCGAATTCAAATGACCGAAAATATCTCCAAGCACCGCGCGTGTCACGTCGAAGCCAATGGCGTCGGCCATGCCCTCGGTGATCCAGCTGCCAATGAGGCAGCGGGTCGGAATTTTGGTGTACGTCGCGGCACCCTGAATGGCATGGAAAAGTTCGTGGGCCATGGTCTGGTAAGCCATAGCGGTCAACCGGCCCTTTGCCACCGTCGTCCGGGTCGAAATCAATAGCAGGCGCCGCCACGACCTGTTTATTTTTGCGCCGGGATCGCAGCGCCCCGTTCTGGCTCCGTACTTGCTTTCCCGCACGTGATCGACGGATTGCATGTCGTAGTAATAGACCCGGATTACTTCCCGACCCGTTTCTTTATCGACAGTCGATTCGATGCTCCCGCCAGCGACCGGGTCGGGCAGACCCCAATGCTCGTACCGTAAAGCCACGTCATGTAAAAAAGCTTCTGCCGTCCGAACGACGCTTGGCGATGGCTTGGTGTCGAACATCGAACTCGGGTTGTCCGGGTCCTCTCCAGCAGCAATTTTCTGCTGGTAATCCGCGTCAGCGTAGGGGTGGGGATAGCCGAGAAATATCTTGAACTCGGTGGTGCGCCACTTTGCCGCCGCCTCGGCCGGGACCAGGCAGAGCAGACCGACCGACAGCAGGACCAGGCCAAGGACCGCCGATTGCGCCCGATGTTGGATGTGGATTCGCATGCGCCGCCTCCCTTGTTCGGGTTCAGGGCGCACCAATCGAGTTGTTGGCGATGGTGGTCGATGACCCCGGGCGCTGGTTTGGTCTCGCCAGTATATCCGGGGCGCGGGATCGGACACAGGGGAATTGCGAAGACGGGCTTGGGGGGCACCCGGGGTCCGTCATGATGAAAGGACCTCTCTGGTCTTTTGGAGAGGCGAGGAGCGCGCCCGTCTTGCCCGATCCCGTGGACGGGGGCGCTCCGAATTTGATCGCCGCACCGGTGCTCTATCGTTCAGGTTCACCAGAGACACTCGTGGATTTGTACACTTCTCCTTCGGGTCAGGTTGAGACCATCGCCGGGGGTGCCATCCACGTCCGAAGCTGAGGGTAGACCGGAAGCAATCGGGCGAAAAGCGGACATCGCAGATTGAATGTCGGAAGCTGAGGGTAGACCGGACGTGCCCCGGACATGCCCCTAACCTCTCTTGTTAGCCAGATTCGGACATTCGGCCCATTTTCCCCGTTGGGCTGAGGCGCTCGCACAGACATCAGCGCTGATTCATTAGCTGATAATAGACGCTGCTGGTCGTGGTGTCGTAATCGGATCGGCGTGCCGATGAACCAACTTCCAATTACCGCGCTCTAGCCGAAATACGCTGGTGACGCGAAGGGAGACGGAAACCATATCCTCGCTGCCGCCAACCTTGGCTCTGTAGCTCTCAACTTCGACCACACACGCAAGATCGTCAGAGACATATTTTGCGATGAGTTCGACACCCGTAACCTCTCCGTCTTGGTAGTTTGAAGCCGCACCGGACAATCTTTCAACAACGCCCTGGAGACCATGTGCAAATGGCCCAAACGGATTGCCAAGTGTCGGAGTTTCATCTTCCACGTACAGGGCTTGGAAGCCACTTGGATCGCCGTTCACGATTGCGGCCAGTGCGCCGTGGCTTGCCTCAATGGCACTATCTAGACTTTGAGTGCTCACATGATTTCTCCCGATTTTGTGTTCACCTAACATCAAAAAGTAGCAGAGAAAACTAACCAACGGTGTCAAACTCGCGTGATCACCATACTGACATTCCACGTCCGCTTTGGGTCAACTTGAGACCTTCCCAGCCTTGTCCAGAATGTCTGTTGCTGTGGGATAAGCGGACGTGCCCCGGGCATGACTGGAACTTCTCCTATTAGCCAATAGCAGAAGTTAACAGGGCCGTCGGAATCCAGGGTTTTGCGCAACCTTGTCATAACACCGAACCAATACCTACAAATTGTTCATGGTTGAAGATTCTCTTATTTGGGTCGTACGCTCACAAGCAATCGGTGCCTCCTCGAGGATACGGGCACCAGCGTCTATCGGTTAGCGTTTGAGCCATAGTCAGATTGGGGAGGTCTGCAATGGTCCGCATTAATTTATCTTTGGCAACGATTCTCACCGCAGCTCTCATAGCGGCAGGCGCATATTCGTCATCCCTCAGCGCGGCAACCAAAGCGACGGTCGCTGTCGAATACGTCAAGCTGCCGCTGGTTTTCGAGGCCAACCAGGGTCAGACCGACGAACGGGTCAA
>JAPULJ010000775.1 GCA_027295145.1 Alphaproteobacteria bacterium
GATACCCGTTCAGCGAGCATGGGGTCATGTAGCAAACGGTACTGAATTTCGAGGCTGATCGCCGCAGCGCGCTCCCGCGCGTAAGCCGCGTCGAGGTCGGAGAAGACGACGATGAAGGCAAAGTTTTCGTAGCGTGAGTAGGTGTCGGTGGGATCGAGGTACTGGCGCAAAACCCCTTCGGCGAGCTCCATCGCGCGCCCCGCATAGCGGTCCCAGTGATCCCCAAAGGCGGCGCGAATGGCGCCGACATGGACCAACTGAATTTTGCCGACGTTGGCCTTGATGCCGCGCCTGTGCAAATCGGCGAGCAGATGGTCGACGGCCTCCAGATCGACGAGGGTTGGAGTTAGTGGTCCGTCCGGCTGCGGGCTTTCCACCCTATCCTCGGCGACAAGAACATCGCTATCGTCCCACGTTGCATTGGCCGACTTTCCCTCGACGAGCCGCGCGAGCATGCGCAACAGGCGAGCCAGGCGCGCCAGGCGAGGAGCCCTGCGCGATCCGTCGTGGTTACCTGAGTGGCTTTGAGTGTTTCTTTGCATCTGCCTCGGCACGTTTATGGCCGCGCAGTCGTTAAAAAGTCGTGAGCACTGCCGACGCGTGCACTAGAGCACACGCGGTGTTCCGGGCTGGGTGACCGCCGGCTCGAAAGCGTCGCCGGTGATGAAATCGACGCCGGCCTTGGTGGCGGCGTCAAGAAGGTGGCTGGTATCGACACCATGGAAGTAGGTGCCGAGATTGGCGGTTTTTGCGTTTTCCACGAACTTGACCATCGCTTCGGCAACTTCCTCGGCGCTGAGTTTACTGAGTTCCGGCGCCGCCACAGTGCACCCGATGGCGTTCAGTCCGATATCGGCAAAGGGATTGAACTTGGTATCTTGCAGCCGCACCAGGAGATTGGCCGACCTGACCTTGCCCCGCAGTTTGCCGATGGTCTCGCTGAGTTGCCCGGTGGGCGTGCTTGGGCGAACCCCGCCGATTTCGATGATGAACTGCTGGCTTTCCTTCTTGGTGAGTTCCTGGATGAGTTTGCTCAATTCGTTCGACGTGGCCAGCGAGTTCAACGTGGCCAGCGTGCTGATCTGGATCTTGTTCTCGGTGTCCACAGCAAGGCGAAGCTCGTCCAAGACATGGCGCGCCAGCAACAAATCGATGGTCGTCGTCAATTCACCCACGCCGCCCTTGGGATAGGCAGCCTCGCCAACCAATTTCTCCCCGTCGGGAGTGGTCCGCACCGGAAATCCAGCATGGATGCCGACGAGGCGTTTTTTGACATGCAGCATTGGCTGAAATGCCATCGAGAATTTGCCCATCCAATCGGGCAGCGCGATTTGCGTCCCGTCGGCAGGATGGGCCGTGAGAACCTTGAATTTATCGTCGGATTTGCTAGTTGCTTTTGCTTTGGGTCTGGCTTTCTTGGTTTTGTCCCCTCCGGACTTGGGAGCGGACTTTTTCTTCACAACCGCTTCGCTGGGAATGGCGGGAGCCGGTTCTTTTCCGGCCTTGCGAACCTCTTTTTCCTTGAGCTTGGCATTGTTGTCCAACGCCTTGGCGAGTTTGAGGATCTTGGGCGGCGTTTTCTCGCCAAGAAGATCTATGATCCGCGCGATGACCTCGCGGATCGGCACCAGATTGGCGAGCTCGCGGTCGAGCAGCAATCGATGCTGGATATCTTCGGACAGCGCCTCGGCCCTCTTCGGTGCGGCATGGTCCTCGGTGTCTGCGAATACGACGATGAATCCGATATCGGCATAGCGAGTAAAGAAATCATCCGGATCAAGGCGCTTGAGGAGCACGCCTTCGCTCAAGCGCATTGCGCGTTCGACATAACCCGCCCAACGCCGGCCGATCGCCTGGGGCAGGACGCCGAAATGGACCATCTGGATACTGCCGTCGCTGGTTTCCATCCGCTGTTGGCGCATCGCGATAAGCAGGTTCTCGATCGCCTTGTTATCGAAGCGCGGGTCGATATCAGGCGTACGCGCGCGCCGGCCTTTCGGCATTCGGCCGAACAGGCTGGAGAACCAACGTTTTAGTCGGGTCGGCGCGGTTTTATCCTGCACCGAGCCGGCTTTGCCGCGGGAGCCGAGCGTCATGGCGCCCGCCGGATTATGCGGTGGCGCATTCATGCCGGAATACTCTCGGATTCGGGTTAAGATGCCGTAACCGAAATGCTATTCCTATAATCCGTTACTAATCCGCCAATACCGGATTTCTCCCTATCGGAGTGGAAGCTTACTGGCATGACCGATAATTCGACCGGTGATCCATCTCGGGCTAACTTTCGGGCCGGATGGTGTACAGATCCAGAGAATGTCGCCCGCTTGGAGGAGCAATGAGGGGTACATCCAAATACCGGCTCGGTGGCCCCGATGATCCCCTGGTAATCAGGATCATGAAACGCAAAGGGCTGTCGGAAATCCCGTTTTATCGAAAGGACAGTCCGAAGTCCGAGAAGTTCGATGTGAACGCCGTCATGCAACGATGGAAGTTGTACACGCCCCGCCGCGACGGGGCGGTCGACGCCAAGCGGCGGGAAGGCGACGACCCCAGCCACATATCGGCACTTATAAAGGCAAAGGCATTGGCGTTGGGCGGCAGCGACGTCGGATTTGCGGCGTTGACTCCGATCATGATCAATGTCGACTCGGAATTTAGCCTACGCTCTATCGTTTCGGTCATCATCGCAGAGGATTACGGCAAAGTATTGCAGGGCGCCCTCGCCATCGAGAAAGAGGCGTTTGAAGTTTATGTCGAGTGTGCCCGCGTTTCTACCGAACTAGCCGCCTATATCCGGGACCTTGGGTTTCCAGCGATCGCCGATCACAACGGTACCGGTGATATCCAGGCCATTCCCGCTCTCTACGCTTGCGGCATGGGAGAACTAGGCAAACATGGTAGCCTCATACATCCCGAGTTTGGCGCCGGGTACCGGCCCGGGTTCGTCATCACCGATGCACCGGTGACGGCCGATGCCCCTAACATCTTCGGTGTTCAGCGAACATGCGAGAATTGTCGGATCTGCGAGCAAAACTGCCCACCTGCCGCCATCCGATCGAGCGACGACTTTATCGTGACCGAGGGCGTCAAGCGCTGGCGTGTCGACACCGCTGCCTGTTACGAAGCATCGCGGTTCCGGGACGAATACTGCCACATCTGCGTCGACGTCTGCCCCTACAATCACAAGGTAAACCGCGATCCGGACCGCACGGCCATCTTCAAGGCCTTCATGAAAAAGCGCAAAAAAGCCGGCTATCGCACGCCGGCCTGGTTCATTGAGGATGAAGAAAGCGTCTTGGGAACGGAACCTAATATTTTAGATTAGAAACCGTCCTCAACCGATTCTATTAACAAAGAAATCAACCTGTTTTTAAGGCTTCTCTCCCAGCCGGATCAGATTGTCCTTGGGGCGCAGGAGAGCCGGGTTGATGGCCAGGGCGCGCCGGTAGTCGCGGATCGCCAGCGCCTTTTCACCGAGCTTCTCGAACGACCAGCCGCGATTGTTGTAAGCGTAGGCGTAGTTTCGTTTGAGTTTGATCGCCAGGTTGTAGTCGCCGACCGCCTTTTTGAATTTGCCTAGATAATGGTACGTGATCCCGCGATTGAGATAGAGCCCGGCAGCCTGCTCGCCCTTCATCTGGCCCAGCTTGACTGCCCGGGTGAAGAACCGCAGCGCCGAGCGCCAGCGCTGTTTCTTCATCTCAGAGATCCCGTAGCGCTGGGAGTCTTCGGATGCCGAGGAGGCCAGAGCCGGCGCTGGCAGGGCCAGCAACAGCGACAGCATAAGTACAATCGGTTTCATCGGCGTGCTTTGCGGCGGATCATTTACCCCAGCCTAGCACACCGTCCGGCCCGACAAAACGCGACCTTCGATCACTGCGATTTCGAACATTTGAGCGAGCCGGTCGGGTCGTCGACATCGGTGATGACGCAAGCTCGGGCATCGCCGGTTACGTAGTTGAGGATCCACAACCCGGCTCTGAAGCCGGTGATGTTGGTTCTGTTTATGCGGATCTGCATGAGACGATAGGCACCTGGCGGTCCCTCGCCGATCCAGGCCGAACAGCTCATGACCTTGTTGGCTTCGCCCTTGCCGCCGAGCACGCAAAGGCGAACCTTTCCGTTTGCCGGATTGAACGCCCACAGCCCGATACGATAACGGCCCTGAACCGAAGTCGGTATTTGGGCGTACTGGAATTGGTGGCGCGATGAGTAGGCTATTCGGGCGTCCGCCGGGCCCGAGGCGCCAAGCGTTGTTGCGAGAGCCAGACAGGCGCACAAACCGAGTGCCGAAGATTTGAGGAATCGGACCATCGTATTGCCTCGCTGGATTGTTGATCCCCGATGGTAGGGGGCATCTGGGCGAGAGTATGGCACCAGCGTGCTTAATCGGAGGTTTCGCTAGCTTGCCTTTGCATCTTTGCTGGATCTGCCGCCGATTTTCGTCTCGCGACCCATGACGAGGCGGCCGATATTGCGCCAGTGTCGCAGCCAGACGAGACTGGCGATGAAGACCGACAACTCGACGATCTGCGGCTCGGCCAGCCACCAGGCGAAGAGTGGCGCGCCGGCCAGCGAGACCAATGCCGCCAGCGAGGAATAGCGAAGCAGTGCGGCGACGGCGAGCCAGGTGAGGCAAGCCAGCGCTCCGACCGGCCAGGCGATCGCCAGAAATATGCCCAAAGCGGTCGCCACCCCTTTGCCGCCAGCGAAGCGCAGCCATATCGGAAAAATGTGTCCGAGCAGCGCCCACGCTCCCGCCAGCAAGGCCATATCGGGGCCCCATATGCCGGCGATCAGGACCGCCGCCGCGCCCTTGCCGCCGTCGAGCAGGAGGGTCGCCAGCGCCAGACCCTTGGCGCCGGTGCGCAGGACGTTGGTGGCGCCGATATTGCCTGAGCCAATCTTGCGGATATCGCCGTGCCCGGCGAGGCGCGTCAGAACCAGCCCAAAGGGGATCGAGCCCAACAGGTAGCCGGCCAGAGACGCCGCATAGAACGGCCAAGTGTAGTTTAAATCTCCGATCAGATCGGGCATGGCGCCGGCTTCTTTAGTTCTCGTATAGCGTACGGCCGGCGACCACGGTCCTGAGCGCACGGCCCTGGACCGGCATGTCTTCGAACGGCGAGTTTTTCGATTTGGAGCGGAAGATGTCGGGATCGATCCGCCATGGCGCGTCAGGGTCGAACAGCACCAGATCGGCCGGCCCCCCCTTGGCCAGCCGGCCGAGGGGCAGGCCCAAGATTTCCGCCGGCCGCACCGTCAGTTTGGCGAGGAGATCGAGAAGCGGCAGCGCCCCTTTGTGGTGAAGCGCCAGGGAGAGCGGCAACAGGGTCTCCAGCCCAACGACGCCAAACGCGGCCTGGGCAAAGGGCAATCGCTTGGAATCCTGGTCGTGGGGGGCGTGGTCCGAAGCGATGGCATCGATGGTGCCGTCGGCCAGCCCCTCGACGACGGCCTCTCGGTCAGCCTCATTGCGCAGCGGCGGGTCGATCTTGGCAAAGGTTCGATACTCGCCGACCGCGGTTTCGTTGAGGGTGAAGTAGGGCGGGGCGGTATCGCAGGTTACCGCCAGCCCGCCCGCCTTGGCCCGGCGGATCGCCTCGACCGCCGCTCCGGTCGATATATGAGCAGCGTGGTAGCGCCCACCGGTCAGCTCGACCAACCGCAGATCGCGCTCGACCATCATCACCTCGGCGACCGGCGGGATCCCCGACAGGCCGAGCCGGGTGGCGATCTCGCCGGCATTCATCACCCCGGCATTGGCCAGCGCTGGCTCCGCCGGGTGCTGGATGATGGTCAGCCCGAAGGTTCGAGCGTAGAGCAACGCCCGCCGCATGACCTGAGCATCGGCGATGGCTTTTGTGCCGTCGGTAAAGGCGACGGCGCCGGTTTCGGCCATCAGTCCCATCTCGGTTAGTTCGGTCCCGCCCAGCCCTTTGGTCGCCGCGCCGTAGCAAAAGATCTTGGTTGCCTTCACTTCGCGTGCGCGCCGCGCGATGAATTCGACGACGGAGACGTCGTCGATCGGCGGGTCGGTGCCGGGCAGGCAGACCATCGCTGTGATGCCGCCGGCCGAAGCCGCCTGGCTGGCGCTTTCGATGGTCTCCTTGTGCTCGTGGCCTGGTTCTCGGAGCTGGACCCGCATGTCGACAAGTCCTGGCGCCAGGCACTTACCGCCGCAATCAATGCTCTCGGCTTCCTCA
>JAPULJ010000776.1 GCA_027295145.1 Alphaproteobacteria bacterium
GTGATGAAGCTCGATAGCAAGTAGCCGTGCGCCATATGCAGCTCGATCATATCGGCGCCGGCCTCATCGGCCATCCTCGCGGCGGTGACGAATTGCGCGCAAACTTCGCCAATGTCGATGAGGCTCATTTCACGCGGAACCTGGCCGTCCGGCAAATATGGGACAGCTGACGGAGCAATAACTTGCCAATTGCCCGAAGTGAGCGGGCAGTCCATGGCCTCGGCGCCCATTCCGGTCGAGCCTTTCGGTCCCGAATGGCCGATCTGCATGGCGAACTTGGCGTCTGATTCCGCGTGCACGAAGTCGATGATCCGCTTCCAGCCGGCAACGTGCTCGGGTTTATAGAGCCCTGCGCAACCCGGGGTGATCCGCCCATCGCGCGAAACGCAGTTCATTTCCGAGAAGATCAATCCCGCGCCGCCATGGGCTAGGCCGCCGAAATGGACATAGTGAAACTCTCCGGGCATGCCGTCCTCGGCCGAGTACATGTCCATCGGCGAGACCACGACCCGGTTGACAACCGTCATCTGGCGCAGCCTGAACGGGGTGAACATCGGCGGCGGGGCCGGATCGAGCGGCACATCATGGCCATTCTCCCGGACCTGTTCGGCGAACCAGTGGTCGACGCGGCCGACGAAAGCTTCATCTCGCAGGCGCAAATTATCGTATGTCACCTGCTTGGAGCGCGAGAGCATCGAAAACGCCGCCTGGATCGGCTCCATGTTCCAGTAGCGGCGCGGGTTTTCGGTCCAGGTAACACTGACATTGGCCGCGTGTTGGATCTTCTCGCTTTCCTCCCGACGCGCCTCGTCGAAATGCTCAAGCGCGGTCGGCACGCTTGCCGTGCCCTCGATCGCCTGGACCAAAGCGACCGCGTCCTCCATCGCGAGCTTGGTGCCCGATCCGATCGAGTAATGCGCGGTATGCAATGCATCGCCGATCAGCACGATGTTGCGAAAATGCCAGTTGGCGCATCGGATCGTGGGGAAGACCCGCCATGCCGACTGGTTGGCAACGAAGTGGTGGCCCTGCAACGAGCGTGCCCATAAATGCTCCATATAGGCCAGCGTCTCGTCCTGCGTGAGCCCATCGATCTCGGCTTGGGCGCGAGCCCAGGTCGCCTCGGGCGCCTCGACGATCCAGGTCGCCAGATTTGAATTGTATTGGTAGCCGCCGCCAATCCAGATCCCGTGCTCGTTCTCAGCGAAGTCGAAAGTAAAGGCGTCGAGCGGCCGGTCGGTGCCGAGCCACAGGAAGTGATTTCGCTGCCATTGGAATGTTGGTTTGAAATGCTCGGCATAGCGTTTTCGCACGGCGCTGTTGACGCCGTCGGCGGCGACGATCAAATCGGCGTCGGAGAAGCGGTCGAGCCCGTCGATCTCGGCCTCGAAATGCAGTTCCACACCCAACGTGCGGGCGCGATCCTGCAGTATCAACAGTAATTCGCGCCGTCCGCAGCCGCAGAAACCGTGGCCGCCCGAGCGGATCGTCTCGCCCTTGAATACGAAATCGATCTCATCCCAATAGGCGAAGGCGCCGGCTATCGCCTCGTAGGTCTCTGGGTCCTCGCCGAGAAAAGTGTCCAGGGTTTCGTCGGAAAAAACGACCCCGAAACCAAAGGTATCGTCGGGGCGGTTGCGCTCGTAGATGTCGACACTAACTTCGGGCCGCGCCTTCTTCATCAGAATCGAGAAATAGAGCCCGCCCGGACCGCCGCCGATCACCGCGATCTTCATCGCATTCCCTTCACAGCGCGTCCTTCGATAGCGTTGGCCTTGAGTGCGTTGGCCTCAGGCCCTGATAGCGGCACTGGCCGCACTCGATGTATTGAGGTTAAAATATCTCGGCGTACGACGCTAATGGCTTTTCCGGGATCGGCAACAAAACCCCGGGGAATGGGGGAGGGGATCGATGCTCAAACCGCTGCCGAAGTCGCGCCAGGAAATTCGAGCGATCCAGAGCGAGCGCAAGAAGCTTGCTTTCCAACGCGCCAAGCAGGCTCCTTGGTACAAAGGCAAGCTGACTGGAATCGATGAGGACAAGCTCGACGATCCACAAGTCTGGCAGCGCATTCCGATCATCGACAAAGATACCCTGCGCCGCATGAGCCACGCCGAATTCATGGAGCAGCTGTGCATTGTCAAGCCCGAGGAGATTGCTGAATACTGGCGTTCGGGCGGCGCCACGGGTGTGCCGTTGTTTTACCCGCGCACATTCGAAGACGTGAAGTACGGTCTTCTCTCCTGGGGCCGCTCGTTTCCCTGCATCGGCATCGAGCCGGGCGATCTGTGCCATATCTCCTTTCCCATCGGCATCCACCCTGCGGGCCAGATTTGGGCCCGCAGCGCCCACGAATTCGGCGTCGGCATGCTTTGGGTAGGCGCTGGCAACGCAGTTCCCTCGGCCGCCCAGCTCGACCTAATCCTGTCCCTCAAACCGGCCGTGCTGATCGCCATGAGCAGCTTCGCGTTGCACCTCGCGAACCTCGCCGACAGTAAGAACATCGACCTCGCCAAGGGGCCGGTGAATACCGTCGTCTGTTCGGCCGAGACCCTGTCCGAAGCCAAGCGCGAGAAGCTCACCCGCATGTGGGGAGCGGAAGTCTACGATGTCTTCGGCATGAGTGAAGCCGGCTTGATGGGCGCCGAAGGGAACGCCCATGACGGCATCCATATCTGGAGCGATCTCTTCTATGTCGAAACCGTCGATATCAAGACCGGCGAGCAACTGCCCGAGGGAGAGGTCGGCACCTTCTGCGTGACGCCCCTATGGACCGGGCACGCGACCCCGTTTCTGCGCTGGAATTCGGGCGACATGGTGAGCTTTCACGAACACGGAAAGAGCAAAGGCAAATTTGCCGAACTCTTTCCAATGATCCGCCACGCGAGGCGCACCACTGGTTTCTTCAAGATCCGCGGGGTCAACATCAACCACGCCGAGTTTGAGGATTTTATGTTCGGCATCCCAGAGATCAACGACTTTCAGGGCGTTCTGGTGACCGACGAGAGCGGGCTCGAGACCTTGCGCGTGCGCGTCGAGATCAAGCGCGGCGCCGCCACCGGCAAGATCGTCAAGGCGCTGGCGGGCAAGGTCAAGCGCACCTTCGAGGTAAATCCGGAAATCCAGATCCTCGATCTCGGCACCTTGGCCAAGGCCTTTGAGAGCGCCATCAAAGCGCCGCGCTTCGTCGACGAGCGGCAATAGGCTAGCGCTCGATCGGAATTAATCAGGCATGAACGCGAGCACAAGCAAACTGCCACCCTTCCGCGCCGAGCATGTCGGCAGCTTGTTGAGGCCGCGTCGTCTGAAAGATGCGTTCAAGGCGGCCCATGCCGGCGATATCGGCGCGGGCGAGCTTGAGGACACGCTTGCAGACTGCATTCGCGAGGCGATCGCGCTGCAGGAGGATTGCGGAATGCAAGCGATCACCGATGGCGAATTCCGGCGTGGCTCGTGGTTCCTCGGCTTCGTCGAGGCAGTCGGCGGTCTGACCACGCGGCCCTCGAAGTTCGCATTTTCCGGCCAGCACAGCGCCTGGGAATGTCCTTTTGCCGAAGCCCGATTGCAACGGGGAAGGGGCATCGTTACCGACGATTACGCGTTCATCGCCTCGCAGACCGGTTGCACGCCAAAAGTCACCATGCCCTCGCCGACAGCAATGCATTTCTGGCGTGGGGAGGAGGCCTATGACAGCGCGGCCTATGAGGATCGCGATGCTTTCTTCGAGGATCTGGCAGGGATCTACCGAGCCGAGCTGGCGGCGCTGAGCAAGCTCGGCTGCACCTACGTCCAGCTCGACGAGGTGCCCATCGCCATGCTCTGCGATCCCAAGGTGCAGGCAGCGGTGCGAAAGCGTGGCGAGGACCCAGATGCTTTGCTGGCGCGCTATATCGCGGTGATCAATGCGGCGCTCGCCGGACGGCCGACTAACCTGACCGTCGCCATGCATCTGTGCCGGGGCAACTACAAAGGCCAGTGGATGGCGGAAGGTGGCTACGCGCCGGTCGCCGAGACGCTGTTCCAGGGCACCAATGTCAATGCGTTCTTCCTCGAATATGACAGCGAACGGGCCGGAGATTTCACGCCCCTGCGCGCCATGCCGGAGGATAAAAACATCGTCCTCGGCCTCGTCTGCACCAAGAAGTCCGAACTTGAATCGACCGACGATCTCAAACGGCGTATCGAAGAGGCATCGCGCTTCGCGCCATTGGAGCGCCTGGCGATCAGCCCGCAATGCGGCTTCGCCTCGTCGGCCGGCGGCAATCCGGTCACCGAAGATGACCAGCGGCGCAAACTCACGCTAGTCGCCAACGTGGCGGAGACGGTGTGGGGTTAGGGGCGACGCACACTTCCTTCACTCATCGAAAATCGCGACGGTGATGTTGAGGCCGTCGACCAACAAGGCTTCGTGATTGTGCGGATTTTCGACGTGCCATCCCTGCACGCCCGGTGGCTCTCACAGATCAGGCCGGCATCGCCCTTGAATATCGTCGGTCCTATGGATGCGAGCAATCGAGGGAATACTTCCGAATAATTCCAAACTAAGGATTTTTACCGCGAGAATTGAAAAACCATTTGCAGTATGCGACAAAGAGGTGTCGAACTTCTATGAAAACAATGGAAGTGGCCAAAATTGGAATGTACCATGGAACCAAATTGGTAGTTTTGATTTTGGCTGCTTTAAGAATATTGCAATGAAGTATGTATTTAGACTCTCATCGTATATATTAATCACAGTAATTTTCTTGTTTGTATTTAATATTATTTGTCCGCTATGTGAAACAGAGGAATATTTGGTTGCGGTATTTTTGTTTGTTGCAATAATAATTGTCGAATTGTGTTTGCAAATATTCAATTTGTGGTCAAAAAGGAGCAAAAAACACCAATAATAACCATAAAGCAAAATATGACTAAAAATATGCCGGTGACGATATCGATATTATTTTCAATATACAAAAATCACAGAATTTGATTTCTGCATAACAATCAATGGAATAATCGTCACGATTAGGAATTTGGTCACTGGCGGAAGTGAGGCGGATATGAAACGCTGTTGGAGGCGCATAAAATGGTTTGTTTATCTTACCGTCGCACTTCAGGGCCTAATCGCACCCGGTGTTCTCGCTGACATTCCACGCGAGGTAAGCAATGCGCTGAACGCTCCGACTGAAGCGGCTCGAAACGCGGCATTAATCAACTTGGCCATTGCCAACGCAAACAACATAACGAACTTTCGCAAGATAGTGGGTCTGGTGTCGACGCGCGTGGCGCCAGCAATGGCGGTAAGCGCTGCTGGTGCGTTGGCGGCAGCCTGCAGAGTGACGCCGGCGAAAGGGCCGATCACCAGTTCCGTCATGAGTGCCTTCGTGAACGCTTATCCATCATTCAGCGGTGACATTTTTGTGGCGGTGGTGGCCGAAGGTTGTTCCACCAAGATTGCAGCGAATGTGATAACGGGCATGTTAAGGACGGCCTCGGGCGAACCCGTGGCAAACCGGTACCACGTATTCTCGCGCAGTTCACAAATAGCGAATGATTTCGGTTTATATTCCTACGTTTTGGTAAGAAACCTCTCAGAAAGAAATCTAATTTTTATGGAAGCAATTCTTGCGGGCAGTGGATCAGTGCGGAATTCATCGATAAATTGGAAACGATTAAGCGTATTTCTCTTTCCAGTAACTAAAGAAGGATTGCAACATTATCGCAAGTACAGTTCCATCACTCGTGCTAAACTGGAAAAATTCTACGACTTGGACTATAGCCGCGATTTACTCGATATTACGTGCGCGAATATAGGAAAGCGGACGAAAATTAAAAACTGTCAAGGCAGAGGCCCATATTTAGTTGTGAGTGTATTTCCTGATACCAACAAAGCGTTCACGGACGATAGGATAATAGTTGATCTCAGCCGATTTAGGCGCGATGTATTTAAGCAAATCGCACAAGATATCAAATTTGGCCTCCTTAAATCGGGAAAAAGTGGTGCCAGAACGCACACAAAACACGCATTTGCAAATTTGGTCTATATTTTTGCAAATTACTTCAAGGTAGCGCGCGGTCAATTGCCAAGTCTTATTGCGTTATTGTTTGGAAAATCGAAATCTTAAACCGAATTCACGTTCTTTTTCTGTCTTTATTCTTGGAACGTCTTCTTAATTTTTTTTACAGATGCTTGCCAATCATGTGCCGCCGTCACTCATCGACGATCGCAACGGCTCGAGTGAAGCCGGCTGAAGCGCCGCGCCACAATCTCAGACTTCGGGAAATATTTTGGATAGTTTGGTCATTGTCAGCAGTTCCCGCGCCTCGTTATCTAAATACTCAACGCCGATACCGTATTCTTTCCAACGGTTTTTAATTTTTTTCTCAAGTTTTGGATGAATTTTATTGATAGGCGGATAGCGCCGCCCGCCGAAATCGGGATTGGGCTCGCGCTGCCAGCTTCGCGTCGCATCGATCAGTACCCGGTGCCACTTGCCGGTGCCGTATTTTGCGGCGTCGGCGTCTTCGGGCAGGGTCGAGGGATCCAGGACCGATCCGAAGGTCGGGCCGACGATGGCAACGTCGCCGCGCCCGGCATTGACCCGGAAGGCAAGCGCCCAATCGAGAGCTTCGCGGTCGCGGATATCGATATCCTCCTCGACGACCATCACGTTCTTATAGAACCATTGCGCCGATCCGGTCCCCCACAATGCATGGGCGACCTGGGTGGCGTGGCCGCGCACGTGCTTGCGGATTTGGACGACGATGTTGGT
>JAPULJ010000777.1 GCA_027295145.1 Alphaproteobacteria bacterium
TGAAGTCGGGCTCGGTGATCTTGTCAAGATCAGCCTGTTCCATCGCTTCGCTGACCAGCGCGCGCGAGCGCTGAACGCGTACCTCTAACCGACCCAGCCGCACGCGCATCTCCTCGATGCGCGCCCTAAGCGCCTTGACCAGCGTTTGGTCGGCGATCTGGCTGCGAGCAGCTGAGCCTAAGAGTTCGATCAGCGTGCTGGCGCCCTCAAGCGTATCGGCGAGGGTCTCCTGGTCGAGATCACCGTGAGCTTCGAGCAATTTCTCTTTGAGCCACCGATAGCGCGCCAGTTCGGCTTTTACGGTGTCGGGTCGGGGGAATCGAGTCATGACGGGCCTCCAAAAAACGTTTGCGCTCGCCCCCTACAGTGCTCGAAGTGCCGCACGAGTGAAGTCGAAAGTCGCCAGGTTCCGCGAAAACCAGTGGACAAGTCCGGCTGCAGCCGGCTCTGCGGCCCAACAATTCAGCGGACGAGCGAAACGCGGGCGAGACGGCTCCGTGTGCGCACGATTGAAGCCCTGGCGCCGTACACGCTCCACAACACCCAGTGATCGATATAGATTGTTGTCGTGGTTGTAGAGCCCAGTGCGTCACGTGGGACGATCCGCCAACCCTTTGAACAGACGCGTAAAGTTCTCGTTTGGGGCCCTGGAAAACTCTGAAGGCAACTTATCGGTTGCCTGCGCAAGGCTTTTGACTATCCCCTTCTTCGGCCGGTTATTCACACTTTGTCGCACATGAATTCCCTGTTGTGTCCGCTTGCGAACTTTACTGCACTTCTCGGTATTGACGCGCTTATCCGGGACCGCGTCGCCGCAAATCCGTCCTTTAAATGGGCTTTTACGAACAGCGGCCCTAATTTCGATTCCTAGGTCGACAATCGAAAACCCACTATTTCCGTCGTTTTGTTTGAGCCCCACCTTAGCTATCATGGCGTGATGCGCGGCAAGTCACAGATTATAATTCCATTGGTAATGCTTGTTTTGATGCTGGGCTTGCGGGTCGCCGATCCGGGCATTCTCCAGCAAATTCGCTGGCTTACCTTCGACACCTATCAGCGACTAGCGCCGCGCGCCTATAACCCCGACCTGCCCGTCAAGATCATCGATATCGACGACGAATCGCTCGAGCGGCTCGGCCAGTGGCCCTGGCCACGTATCCTGTTGGCTGATTTGATCGAGAATTTGACCGCGGCGGGCGCGGCGGCCATCGCCTTCGATATGGTGTTCGCCGAACCCGATCGCAGTTCGCCGAACCAAGCCTTAAAGCTGTGGAATTTGCCCGACGAAGTTGCTGATTTGCGCGACAGTATTGCAGCCCTTCCCTCGCACGATGACATATTCACACAAGCTCTGGCCAATGCACCGGTGATCACCGGCTTCGTGTTCACAAACACCGAGGGCAGTCGCCAGCCCGCGCGGAAAAGCACCTTTGCGATTGCCGGCGACGACCCGAAACCCTTCGTTTTGAATTTCGCCAATGCGGTAATCAACTTGCCCGAAATCGAGGCGGCGGCAACGGGCAACGGCGCGTTCAATTCGACGGCGGAGGCAGATCTGGTTGTCCGCCGCATACCGTTATTGTTCCAATCGAACGGCGAGCTTTATCCTTCGCTCGCAGCCGAAGCCTTGCGGGTGGTCCAGGGTGCCAAGACCTATCTCATCAAGTCGTCGGGTGCGAGCGCGACCACGGCTCTTGGCGCCCATACCGGCATCGACACGATCGCGATCGGACAATTCCAGGCGCAGACCGACGCCGGTGGCCACTTGTTCTTGCGCTATACGCTGTCCGTGCCCGATCGCTACATTCCGGCCTGGCGAATTCTCGAGAACGATTTCGATCCAACCGACGTGGCGGGAAAAATTGTTCTCATTGGCACCAGCGCTGCCGGCCTGCTCGATCTCCGGGCGACACCGCTTCAGAAGGCGGTTCCCGGCGTTGAGATCCATGCACAGGCCATCGAACAAATTCTGACTGGTGAATTCCTCGAGCGGCCGAGCTTCGCTGCGGGCGCTGAGCTAATCTATATGGCCGCGCTCGGGCTTCTGATCATTTTCCTGCTGCGTACCGTCGGAGCCGTACTAAGCCTCGTCGCCGGCAGCGTTGCGACCGCGATTGTGCTTGGCGGATCCTGGTACGCCTACAATGCGCAAGGCTGGCTGGTCGATCCGGTTATTCCGTCGATCATGGTGTTCTTGTTGTTCCTAACCAGCACCATCATCTCTTATCTGAGTTCGGAGGCACAGCGGCGCTTCGTCCGCGATGCTTTCGGTCGTTATCTCTCGCCAGTTGTTGTCCAGCAACTAGCCAAGGACCCCGAACATCTGCAGCTGGGCGGCGAGCTGAAGACGATGACCGTCCTGTTCAGCGATGTGCGCGGTTTCACCACCATCGCCGAACGTTTCAAGCACAATCCGCAAGGGTTGACCCAGCTCATTAACCGCTTTCTCACGCCGATGACGGAGGTCGTCCTCAGCAACGATGGAACGATCGACAAGTATATGGGCGATGCTCTGATGGCGTTCTGGAACGCACCGCTCGACGATGCGGACCACGCCTCACATGCCTGCTTCGCGGCACTGGAAATGTACCAGGCGCTCGACCGCCTGAACGCCGAGTTTCTGATCGAAAGCCCCTTCGACGAGCAGCTAATCGAAGACACAAACGGCCAGGCCGACCTGGAGCACTCTCGTTCGGACGCCGAGCCCGATGTTTCAGACAGCGCCGAAATCAGTCTCACGACAACAATGTCCATCTTCGAATTCACCGCTCTGCTTGAGAAGGCTGAAAGCGGTATCGCCAGCGCTCAGTACCGACTGGGGAAAGCTTACCGCGATGGCACCGGTGGCGATCAGGACGTCGTAGCTGCCGCCAACTGGTTCAGGACCGCCGCTGAGCAGGGCTACGCCAAGGCGCAGCGTCATCTCGGGACATGTTACGCGACGGGGCGCGGCGTCGAAGCCGACCGAACCTCCGCCTTGATGTGGCTGACGCTGGCCACGCAACAGGTTCTGGCAACCGCCGAAATGAGCTTGGGCGAGCTGAGAAGGGTGGCAACACCGGAAGAACGTAACGAGGCGGAAAGGCTGGTCCGCATCTGGCAACCGAAAGAGAACGAAAAGGAAGGGTTTCAGATTAGAATCGGCGTCGGCATCAGCACTGGTGAATGTGTCGTCGGTAATGTCGGCTCAACACACCGCTTCGATTATTCGGTCCTCGGAGATTCGGTGAACCTCGCCTCCCGGCTGGAGGGCCAGACCAAGAGCTATGGGGTCGGCATCATTATCAGCGACACCACGCGCGCACTGGCTCCGGATTTTGCCAGCCTTGAGCTCGATCTCATCGCCGTCAAGGGCAAACACGAAGCGGTCAGAATTTTCGCTTTGCTCGGGCCGCCAGAGATGGCGAACACCGAAGCATTTATCACACTGCAACAAGCCCACGATCGCATGCTTGCCGCCTACCGCGGACAAAGCTGGGGCGAAGCGCGCGAACTTGCTGAAGCCTGCACAGAACTGGACGAAAGTTTCGGCCCGCTCTACGACATGTATCGCGATCGGATCGGGCGCTACGAGCTGGAGCCGCCGGGCGAGAACTGGGACGGCGTATTCTCCGCGCTGACCAAATAAAGTCGCACGCGGCAGTAAATACCCGGCGAACTGGAGCCCAATTGCCGACCCAAACAACTATGGTTAACGGGAAACCTCACAACTTTGTTAACCGGGACATTTAACGCCTAATCGCCAAGAAATGGTATATTGCGGTGATGGAGGTACGGCGAAAGGTTTTAATCTGGCTGGCCGGCGGCGGCATAGCGCTAGGCATAGTGCTGCTCGGCCTCGACTTGTATGGCTTGGGGCAGTCT
>JAPULJ010000778.1 GCA_027295145.1 Alphaproteobacteria bacterium
ACGCTATAAGCGGCGTCTGCGAGACCACCACCGAAGCGCCAAGCGAGCCGATACGCTCGCCGCCCAGCAGTTTATTCTCTCTGGTGACGAGGGCGCCGACGACAGCTCCGCCGACCCTGTCATCGTCGCTGAGATGGAAGCCGAAATCGCCAGCCTGACGGTCAGCGAGGCGGTGATGCGAATGGATTTAGCGAACCAGTCAGCACTGATGTTCCGCAACAGCGCCCATGGCGGGCTCAACATGTTGTACCGCCGCGCCGACGGCCATATCGGCTGGGTCGATCCGCGCGGCAATCGCTATAGCGCTTGAGCCGAACCTCATTCACGCAGGCAGATATTTAATGGAAATCGTCGATCTCATCGGAACCGAGGCGGTCGTCCCCAGCCTTAAGGCGACCAGCAAGAAGCAGGCGCTGCAGGAACTCGCCAAGCATAGCGCTGGGCTCACCGGCCTGGCCGAACGGGCGATCTTCGACGTGCTTTTGGAGCGCGAGCGTCTGGGAACCACCGGCATCGGCAACGGCGTCGCCATCCCCCACGGCAAGCTCGCCGACATCAAGAAACTTCACGGGCTGTTCGCACGCATCGAAGCGCCGATCGACTTCGACGCCATCGACGAGCAGCCGGTCGATCTGATTTTTCTGCTGTTGGCCCCCGAAGGGGCGGGCGCTGACCATCTGAAAGCCCTGGCACGGGTCTCGCGTCTGCTTCGCGACCGCGAGGTCTGTGACAAGGTACGCGGCACCGACAGCGCCGAGGCGATCTACGCCCTGCTTACCAATGCCGCCGCCAGCCAGGCGGCTTGATCCTAAGAATCATAACAAATCTCACTGATATTGACCCATTTGACTGCATAGATATTTACCAACGGCTAGGCGTGAGTCGCGCCGCGGTGCAGAGCCGTATTCGAGGCCGGATGCCCAGAGTGCTACCGTTGTCGGCGATTGGCAGGAACCATTCGGGGAATCCCGGGTAGCTCGCTTCGACACAGCGTAGCTTACAAGATCGTGAATTGACTCACGTAGCTATCGGTGCAATCGCTGGACGCAATTCGCGTTATTGGGCGTTGTTTGGAGGGGTGGGAATGAGCGATTCACAATCAATCGATTTTGAAGCATACCGAAAATTCGAGCAGAAAGGATGGAGCGAGGTCGCTTCTGGTTATTCCAGCTACCACGCTGCCATCACGGCTCAGGCCGCAGACGCTCTGCTCGACGCCGTCTCTGTTGGCCCGGGCATGGATATTCTGGACGTTGCGTGCGGCCCGGGTGCGATCGCCGCGGCCGCTGCCGCACGCGGTGCCAAGGCGATTGGGGTAGATTTTGCGGAATCGATGATCGCCGAGGCGAAACGGCGGTATCCAGATATCGAGTTCAAAGCTGATGACGCAGAGTCGCTATCGTTCGACGACAGTACATTCGACGCGGTCGTCTGCAACTTCGCAATGCTGCACATTGCTGAGCCCGACAAAGCGATCGCCGAGGCATTCCGCGTATTGCGGCCGGGCGGACGCTACGCGTTTACCACGTGGCAGACCCCCGACAAAGTGCAATATCTCTCCGTTGTCACCGGTGCAGTTATGGCCCACGGCAATCTCGACGTCGACGTGCCGGCCGCCCCGCCGCCGTTCCGGTTCAGCGACCCTGAGGAGGCGAAACGCACGCTAACGTCGTGCGGATTTGCGGCTGTCACGACCGGCGAAGTTACCTGCTACGCCAAAAACACCGTCGATGAACTTATTGAGTCCCTTTACAGCGGCACGGTGCGCTCGAAAGCGATCGCCGAGGCCCAGACGCCGAGGCGCGTGAGAAAATTCATGCAGCTATTGCGGAGAACGCGAAGCCATTCACCAAGGATGGCATCGTGACGCTTGCCATGCCAGCGATCGTGGCCTCCGGAAGCAAGTCATAGCCGGGTCCTCTGGTTGGGGAGGCGCATGGCAAAGCACAAAGTTGTCCGTCGGCTCGCTGCCATTCTTGCCACTGATGTGGTGGGCTACAGCCGCCTCATGGGGGAGGATGAGGCGGAGACGCTGACCGCGCTCAAAGCCCACCAGGCTCAGTTCATCGACCCTACTATCTCAGAGTACCAGGGGCGTATCGTCAAATTGATGGGCGACGGCGCGCTGGTTGAGTTTGCCAGTGTGATTGCGGCGGTGGAGTGTGCGATTGCGATCCAGGACGGTATGGCAAAACGGAACGCCAAGGTGCCGGAGGGACGGCGCATGGAGTTTCGTATTGGAGTCAATCTGGGCGATGTCATCATCGACGGCGAGGACATCCACGGCGATGGGGTGAACGTGGCGGCACGATTGGAGGGATTGGCCAAACCCGGCGGGGTTTGCATCTCGGGCACCGTGCACGAGCATGTGGTCGGCAAACTCGACCTGACCTTCGATGACATGGGCGAGAAGCTTGTCAAGAACATCGCCCGACCGGTCCGGGTCTACTTGGTGCGGCGTGAAGGGAGCAAAGCGACGACTGCAGTGGCGTCAGCAGCCAAGGTAGAGTTGGAACTTCCCGACAAACCGTCGATCGCCGTCCTGGCATTCGACAACATGAGCAACGACCCAGAACAGGAGTACTTCGCCGACGGCATCGCCGAAGACATCATAACGACACTCTCGAAGATATCCGAACTGCTGGTGATCGCCCGCAATTCGACTTTCGCGTACAAGGGCCGATCGCCTGATGTGCGCCAGGTCGCGCAGGAGCTAGGTGTCCGCTACGTGCTTGAGGGAAGCGTGCGCAAGGCGGCTTCCAGGGTCAGGATCACCGCCCAATTGATCGACGCGACAACCGGACACCACGTATGGGCGGACCGATTCGATCGCGGCCTTGAAGATGTTTTTGCTGTGCAAGAGGAGATCACTCAGGAAATCGTAACCGCCCTAGAGGTGAATCTAACGAGAGGAGAGGACGTCCGGCTCTGGCGCAAGCGATCGGGCACACCGAAGGCCTACGAGCACTATCTTCGCGGGCTCGATCATTATCACCGGGTCACCAGGGCGACAAACGCCCAGGCGCGTCAAGAGTTCGAGCGCGCGATCGAGATCAGTCCGGATTTCGCGGCCGCGTACCACTATCTCGGATGGGTTCATGGAACCGATGGTTTGTTTGGATGGAGTGAATCCGCGAAGGAATCGCTAGAGAAGGCGCTTGAATTGGCCGATAAGGCCATCACCCTAGATGATACACTCGCTGACGCCTACGCCGTCAGGGCTTGCGTACTAATGGTCCAACGCGATGGTGAAAACGCGGTTGCCGAGGCCAAGCGTGCGGTCGCCTTGAACCCAAACGGCGCTGAAGTCCATCACGTCCTGGCAATGATGCTGATCTATCAGGGCGACCCTGAGGCGGCGATCGCGGC
>JAPULJ010000779.1 GCA_027295145.1 Alphaproteobacteria bacterium
ACGACGCCTGCATCTACTTCTACGACTGCAAGGGCTGCGGCGCGCTGCTCAAGCCCAACGCCGGCGACTGCTGCGTGTTCTGCTCCTACGGCAGAAGTGACGGAGTGTCATAGCGCGTCACCGGCTAACAATTCCCTTGTAATTCTCCCAATACCGGCTCACATGTTACGTTATGTTGCCCGATGGTATCGGAAGCATATCCGGGCGTCTTGTTAACCCGCTGTTAGCCGGAGGTGAATCTGGCCAGACCAAAGACCCTCTCGGATCACATGGTTTCGAAGCTCAGGCCGGGGCCGAAGCGCATCACGACTCCAGATCCCGAGATGCGCGGGCATTACGTGCGAATAACGCCGAGGGGCGCGAAAAGCTTTGTAGCAGTGGCGCGCGACCCTGGCGGAAAACAGATTTGGTCGACAATAGGCGGCACCGATGTGCTGACCATCGGCGAGTCCCGCGAGCAAGCCCGCGAGCGCATCAAACGAATCAAGGCCGGGCAACCCGCCGTCGAGCCACCGCCGCTGGAGCCCGACAGCTTCGAGGTTATCGCGGAAATCTGGGTTCACCGGCACGTCAAGGCCAAGCGGCTGCGCACCGAGCGCGAGATCCTGCGCCTCTTGAATAAGCACGTTTACCCGGCCTTTGGAGATCGGGAGTTCGAGACCATCAAGCGGTCCGACGTAACCAAACTTCTCGATCTGGTTGAGGATGGCTCCGGGCCACGCCAAGCCGATACCGTCTTGACGGTGCTGCGGTCAATCATGAATTGGCACGCCACGCGAACTGACGATTATGTTCCGCCGGTAATCAGAGGCATGGCCCGCGACGACAGGCACGCAAAAAAGCGCGCCAGAATTTTGGACGACGACGAAATTCGCGCCCTGTGGGGAGCCGCCGATACCAGCGGCTCCTTCGGCGCATTCGTGAAGTTGGCTATTTTGACAGGCCAGAGGCGCCAAAAAATCGCGACCATGAGGTGGCAAGATTTGACTCTCGACGGCACCTGGAACATTCCAACCGAGGACCGCGAAAAGGGCAACGGCGGTGCGCTTATGCTGCCCGAGATCGCGGTCGATATCATCCGGTCGCAGAAGCGCATTAGCGGCAACGCTTACGTCTTTCCTGCGCGCGGTGGCGGCCATTTCAATGCTTACGGCCCCCGAAAGAAAAGCCTCGACGCAAAGGCCCAGATCGCGCCGTGGGTGATCCACGACCTACGCAGGACAGCGCGCTCGCTCATGGCCCGAGCTGGGGTGCGGTCGGAGATCGCCGAGCGGGTCATGGGTCACGTCCTGCCGGGTGTCGAGGGCATCTACGACCGGCACGAATATCGCAAGGAAAAGGCCGACGCCCTTGCCAAGCTGGCCGGGTTGATCGCGCTGATCCTCGACCCGCCGGGCGAGAACGTCGTAAAGCTGGGGGCGTCACAGTGAGGTCAAAGACATGCCTATTCTGAACCTCACCTCGTACCCGCGCGATGAATGGCCGGGTCGGTTGTGGGATGTGATGTGCGACCCGGCCGGTGCCGAGCGCGGCGCGCTATTTGATGCCATTGATGCGGACAAAATGTTCCACGAAAAACGAGGCCGCCCCGGCAGCAGCGTGAAAAATCATTTGTTGGTGCGGAGGAGTCAACTGAAGCCCCAATTCATGTGGAGGCCCCTCGTGGCCGGGTATGTACTGTTGCTGACCCTTGCCAAGGCGGAGGCCGGCGAGAAACGCACGGGCGTCCGCGCGGCGCTTTATGATTTGGAGTCCGCCCTGCAAAAGCGCGTGGGCTGGGGAAACGGCGTTGGGCTTACGGAATTGAAGGGCATATGGCACGATTTTCGGTCCACGGCCCACCTGTGGGCCGGGCATAGCATGTGCCCGATGGTCGCACGCGGTGACGACCCCCAGGTGCTATTGGAGTGGATAGCCGGGGCCGAAGATTTGCGGCGCCGAGGAGAAGCACTTCGGCCACTGAAACAGAAATTACCCGTCTTGGACCCAGACACGACATGGCGGATGCCCGACGAATTGGTGCTGCCATCGATGCAAGTGGATTTGCCGCCGGCCGGTGCAATAATTTTGGAAATTGAGTCGCCAACATCATAGTTAACGTGGTCGGCGAATACTGACCACGACCGCACTGCGGGACATGGATATTTTTAAGGCTTCCTTGAGCACCCAAGTGCGGCCTTCGGTATTTTAATGCTCAGTATTTGAAGGTCGCCCCACACCGAGGAGGCGATTTTGTCATGAATATCTTACGGCCCAAAGCGACTGCCCAAAAATGCGGCGTGACGCCGATTACCATCCGCCGCTGGGCGACCGAAGAAAAATACCGCCACATGAAGTTCCCAAAGCCACTCTCGCTGGGTGAAAATTCGGTCGGTTACCCAGAGTCGGAAGTCGACGAGTTTCTCGAAGCCCGAGCCGCCAAGCGTGGGGCCACATGAGCCATGGCCTCACAAAAGCGAAGGCCGCAGCCCTGCGAGGACTGCGGCGCTTCTGAGAAGGTCTTAGCTGGCGGCTTCAACTTCCTCAAAGATAAACCCCAGGCGCGCAAAAAGCAACCGCGTCTGCATCGGCCGCACCGCATGCTACCCAAATGGTGGCGGCCATGAGCGAGGACATCCTCCGGGACGCGATCGAGCGAATCACGGGCGAAGAGTTGCTGATCGCTGACCTCGGCGGGGGGCCTTCATGATGGCCCTCACTTCAACTTTGACTCTCCGAACCGCCGGATCGTCCGGCAACCGCGCAATCACGCGCGGCCCAACCGCATGATTAAGGAGGAATCCGTCATGCACTCGTTTCAACTGCTCGCCCGACTGGATGCGGGTGAAGTATTAGAAAAGGCCCTCGGTCAATATCAGATCCGGACAGACCGGGTTTCCAAAAGGTTGGCCGAGCGTTCGATCAAAGAAGGCTGGGTCGACGCTCCGCCCGATCTGTTCAATCTCGCCGGCGGCCGGATCACTGATCTGGGCCGCGACATGCTGCTCTCGGAAGGAGGGCTGGCCGATGTCGGATAGCACAACGGGGGCCTCGACAGAACTTCCCGTCACCGAACCGAAAGCGGTGCTGGACCCTTTCAACCCCGAATCGCTCCGCATTTCGCAGGACTTTGCCGCCGCCGCCGGCGTCAAGCAGGTTCTCGCGACGATCCCGGTAAGGAAACCCAACCGGCAGGACT
>JAPULJ010000078.1 GCA_027295145.1 Alphaproteobacteria bacterium
CTTCCGGCCCTGGGGATCCTACCAGTGCCTCGACGCGGGCGAGCGTTTCCAGGTCAAGCAACTGATGGTCAAGCCGGGTGCCCGGCTGTCGTTGCAAAAGCATAAGCACCGGGCGGAGCACTGGGTGGTGGTCAGCGGCACGGCCCGGGTCACGCGCGGCGAAGAGGTTTTCGACCTCGGCCCCAACGAATCGACCTATATCCCGGTCGGCGCGCTGCACCGGCTGGAAAACCCCGGGAGCGAGGTCTTGCGAGTCATCGAGATCCAGTCGGGAAGCTATCTCGGCGAGGACGATATCGAGCGCTTCGACGACGATTACGGCCGAGGAGCCAAGTGACTGATCTCGTCACCGGCGACGGATGCGCCCCATTCCCTCGATTGCGGTGGAATCCCAGGGTAACTGACCGTGCCGTGCCCGCCTCCGCCAGCTCTATGGGGGCGCTCCGGCGAGCCCGTCGGCTTCGCGCGGACATCATTGACAATCGGTGGATCCATCCCTTGTCCTCCAGTTGCGGTTCCCTCTACCTTCTATCTATGTCGGGACGTTAAAGGGCGTCGGACGGGTTTATCGGCGTGAGCGGCGGTACTGTGAAAGCTTTAATGCACGTTTCAGGGAGCGGGAGGAGCGTCTATCGATTGAGCAGCCGGACCATCCTCCGGCCGCCTCATTGGCACAGTTTGTCACCGCCGCCTACATCGTCCGCCATGGCCGGTACGTCACGTTCCAATTGGCCGAGGTGGCGGTGCCGAGGGAACTGTTCCGGAAAATCCTGAGCCTGATTGTTGATCTGCGACCAAGACCCGTTCCGGCGTAGGCAGGGGAAATCGACGGCACAGTGAAAATAGCGGGCGAAGTGTGTCTGGATGGCGGGAAAAGTGACCGAATGGCCTTCAAATCGCGGGCCGATCTCCAAAATCTGGCCATCGGAGGGCTGTAAAGGGGATACAGTTCCCTTGGTTATGAGATGGTGGTACGATTTCCACGGATTTGAGTGCCATCTGGGAAATGTCGGTTGATTTCTGCGACGGACGGAGTTTTCAGGAGCCACAGGGAAAGCAGTAAGCTGAAGGTCCGCCACCGGATTCGAAATCTCGTGGCACTTCCGGTTCTGGCGAATCTGCGGTAAAATCAAATATACGCGGGCCTTCAAGTTCGGCTCCGCGCCAGGGCGGAGCCGCCGGTTGAACGAGATTTCAAGGAAACCCAACCCTTTCGGACAACCCGTGGTGGTAAAGCCGAGCGGCGGTCCATGCTGGGGGCTGCCCGGCTGGGATACGGCGCAGATTCAAGAAACGCTCGCTCGACACATCAATCTGATCCTCTATGTTGCGTTGTTCCTCTGCCTCTCGACGACCGCCCAATCGGGCGAACTCACCATCACACCAAGCGTGACCTATTTCAACTCCTTTACCGACAACATCGATCAGGACCCGGACGGTTTGGAGGAAAACGCCATAGTGACCGAGATTGCGCCCAACGTTCAGGTGCGCTCCGAGGGTGCCCGAGCGTCTTTCGGGCTCAATGCCGCGGCCCGCTTCACACACCAGACCGGCGGCGAAGACGAGGGTATCACAGTGCGCCCGAACCTAACGGGAACCGGCAACATCGAGGCAATCAAGAATCTGTTGTTTCTCGATCTCGATGCGTCGGTAAGTCAGGAACTTCTGAATAGCCAGAATGTGGATACAGATGCCAATCGAGAGACCACAGCAGCTTACCGTGTGAGCCCATTCTTGGTGGCTCGCATCAAGGATTACGGCAATGGGGAGCTCCGCTACACCTTCAGCCATGTTGTCATAGACAGTAGCGAGTTTTCCGACGACTTGACCCACGCAGGTAGTTTGACGTTCGATAGCGGCAATGTGTTGACAAGGACCCGGGCGACATTTGAGTTGAGCGCAAGTCACACCCAACGTTCGAATGACGACGACATCACGAGAGCTGACGTCACGCAAACGCTTGAATACTTTTTAACCCGGCGCTTCTCAGTGTTTGGCACGGGTGGTTATCAATTATTCGATGACGGCGACTCAGAAAATGAAGTGGATGGGGTCATCTGGAGAACTGGATTTCATTTGCGAGGCCCGCGTAGCGAGCTCACGGCGTCCTACGGGCGCATTGATGATGAAGAGAGTTTTGCAGGTGACCTCAATTATCGTCTCGGGGCCTGGACGACGGTGAGAGCGGGCTATTCGGAGACCCTGGAGACGGGCCAGGAACGGGTCTTGGACAACACCCAGTTCATTGGCATCGATCCGGACACGGGTATTTTGATCGATACACGCACAGGCCTGCCGTTCGATCCGAACGACAATCGGACCAGCTTGACCGACCAGACGGTACGGACAAAGCGCTTCACGGCGGGTCTCACTTACGTTCGCGACCGCAACCAGATCGGAATCAATGGGGCGATAGAGGAACAGAACGACGAGACGAGCAACGAAGACGAAGACCACTCCTCCATCGGCGTGTTTTGGGAACGCCGGCTGGACCGCGACACGACACTTCTCCTTTCCGGCACCTACGAGGCGAGCCACTTCGAGCTCGAGGATCGGAGCGACGACGAGTACTCTGGATCGGCCACGATCAGCTATAGCATCCTGGAGAACGTCACCGCTTTTGCGTCTTATATCTATCGGCGACAGGATTCGACGGATCCGACCGACGAGTATTCGGAGAACCGAATCACGACCGGCATGCGCATCACATTCTAGAAGCAGGATCAGATATTCTTCGTCGCTCGAGTTGATCGCGGATCCGAAGGCTCCTTCTAAAAGGCATGTTGGATTTGATGGTGAAAAAAATTGCCCGGCGCTGCCTAAGGGTCGCCTATCATTGCATGGTCTGGTGGCGGCAGGTCACAGGTGTACGGCGTAAAGGCGCTGCGGTGGCGGTCTGGGATGGGGACGAGTTACTGCTTGTCAAGCATTCCTACCGCCCCGGCTATGCGCTGCCCGGCGGCCGTGTCAAGCGGGGCGAAGGGCCCGGGCAAGCCGCCTGTCGCGAACTGCGCGAGGAAGTTGGTTTGGACCTCAGGCCAGAGGATCTGCGCCCGGCACCGGGCTGTCCGAATGGCGCAAGCACGCACATCTTCGAATATTGCGTTCGCACCCGACCGCAGCTCAGGATCGACAATTGGGAGATTGTAGAGGCCTGTTTTCTGAATCCCGCCAAAATCTTGATTCAAGACGAAGATCTCAGACGCTATCTGCGTCGCCGGTTGGCCGCGCCCGAGGAAGACGCGCAGGCGCGGAAACGCTCTCGCTCATGAGTCCAAGGCCGTGGGTGGCGGCAAAGGCCCTGCAACAGCGGGTCCGACCCCGCGATCGTTTCGGTCAGTCGGGCTCGTGCTCCTGGTAGCCCTTGATCACCCACTCTATCGGGGAGGCAAGCAGCGGCACCACAAGGAACGCGGCCGCCAGGATAGCGCCCATGACCCCCCACCAGAGAGGATTGTAGGGCGTGCCATAAAAGACGAGGACGGCTGCCATGGCAAACACGCACAGCCCACCGCTGACCGCGCCCAACAGAAGGCGCAACCGCTGCCGTCCCCTATTTGAAACTGCGCTCATCGACTGGATCCACAGCACCTCTGCGACCCATTCCAATCATATCATTCAAGCAGCAACGGGCTCAAGGAGCTTGTCATCCAGGGGTGATGTATCAGATTTTGTGTCAGGGACGAGGAAAGGGGTACTCTAAGGTTAGCAAGAATCCTTGAGACGGAAGTACCCCGATGCCACGGACCGTAGCGATCGAGAACTTGCCCGAGGCCTTTGCCGTGATCAAGGAAATCAGGGAGAATGCATGCTGCTCACGCGGACCACTTCTGATCGCTCATTGGTTTGGCGGGAAAATCGGTA
>JAPULJ010000780.1 GCA_027295145.1 Alphaproteobacteria bacterium
GATCGTTGCTCGACGCGAGGGCGCGGTTGACCCCGAGCTGCCCTTTAACAAATTCTCCTCTTAGATTTCCGCGCGGACGGCAAGTGTGTTAATCTCAGGACGACCTGTGCAAGGGAGAGTGCCATGGCGCGGGTAATGATCGAGTGCCCGAATACGGGTCGAATGATCTACACCGGCCTCAACCTCAGCTGGACCACGTTTGAAACGTACGAGATCGGCGAAAGCTGTATTAAGTGCGCCCACTGCGGCGAAGTCCATGAGTGGTCCCGCTCGGACGCGATGCTCGACGAAGTCGGTGGGGAGGGCTAGGCAAGTCTGCTGATCCGACGCATCGTCTGGTTACAGTGCAGACATCTGGGCAAACTCCCGGATACGTCCGCAAATAGACGAAGCTGTTGAAGAAATCCCCGCTGCAAGACACCAGCGCAACAATCGAATCGAGGGGCGGAAGGGTTTGAGTTTCGAGCTTGACGGCCAATGCCGGAATAAAGAAGCCTCAGCCCTTACAGGACAAGCCGGTTTTCCTACGCGATGCCGGTCAAGGTGCAGCTTGATTGAATTCGATGACGTTATGATCGGGGTCCCGCACGAAGATGGCTTTGGCACCACCGGGAAACGTGATCGGACCCTCAGTGATCGTAATCCCGGCAGCTTCTAGCGACGCCTGCGTTGCCTTTACATCGCTAACGGCGAGCGCGACGTGCGTGTAGCCGGCGTGCTTTTCGCTAATATCCATTAATATATTCGTCTCCGAATCATTGGTGGCATTGAGAATCAAGTTGATCTCCACTCCTGACGGATGTTCTAGGATGGCAACTGGTTCAGGCCCCACCGGTCCGACCAAGAACTTAAAATCCAGAAGCTCGTAGAAGGCTCGCGCCCGGTCCAGATCATGAACCCGGATCCCAACATGTGCGATTCCGGTTATGAACGGACTTAATCCCGGTTTGACCATTTGTACGTCCTCTGTCGGCGGCTTATGTCGCATCACACCATTTCGAGCAATTAATGAGCGCGGTTATGAACGGATCCAACCTGGACCACCAGATCACATCCGCCATGAGTCGCTATGCGGATGTTAACCCTTCGTCGCCATCGAGCCCGAAGCGAGCGAACTAAGAGCCGCCGCCTTCGCAGTGAACTACAACTATTCCAATGGCTGGAGTTCGCCCAGCACAGTCGGAATAAGTTCGGAAACGGTTGGGTGAATGTGTACTGCGCGCTGGATCACAGTGTAGGGCGCATCGGCATACATGATGTCGAGAACACTGTGGATGACTTCGTCACCGCCAATCCCCAAGACCGCGGCGCCCAAAATCTTGTTTGTTTCAACATCTACCAGGATCTTCATGAATCCTTGGGTTTCGCTCCGCTCACGGGCGCGCGACACGCGTGACATCATCCTCTTGCCGATCAGCGCTTTGCGCCCGGATTGTCGTACCTCGCGCTCGGTTAAGCCGACGCGGCCCAAAGGTGGATCGATGAACAAGCCGTACGCTGTGATTCGATCGGTGATCCGGCGAGGATCATCATCGAACATGTTTGCGGCGAGTATTTCATAGTCATTGTAGGACGTGTGGGTAAACGCCCCCCGGCCGTTGACTTCGCCGATCGCCCATATGCCTGGGACGTTGGTGCGAAGCTGGTCGTCGACAACGATAAAGCCTCGTTCGTCCGTTTCGACGCCGGCGCTGGCGAGCCCCAAATCGTCCGAATTGGGAACACGCCCTACAGCCATAAGCAAATGGGAGCCCCCAATTTCTTCAGGGCCGGGCTCGCAGCTGGCGGTAACCGCCAATTGGTCGCCGCGTTTTTCCACACTTACGCATTCCGCATTGAGGCGCACGTCCACGCCTTCGGCCTCCAGTATTTCCTTCACTGTTGCAGAGACATCGTCGTCGTCGCGGGCGATTAGCCGGTCTCCCATTTCCACCACGGTGACGCGGCTCCCGAAGCGGCGATACATCTGAGCGAACTCCAACCCGATATAACTTCCGCCGATGATCACTAAGTGATCCGGAACGAAATCCAAGTCCATCATGCTTGAATTGGTGAGGTAATCCACGCTGTTCAGCCCTGGCATGTCCGGAACCCTGGCGCGTGCACCGACATCGAGAATGATCTTCTCGGCGTGCAATGCATCGCCGTTGACGGTAACCGAGTTTGCGCTCACCAACCGGCCGTGGCCCTCGTATACGGACAAATTCTTCATGTCCTTTAGCCAATTTGTGACCCCCTGGTTGGACTGGCCCACGATTTGATCCTTGCGCGCTTTGACTTGCTTCATGTCCACCGCAATTTGCCCGTCAATCGCAATGCCAAAATCCGACGCGCGGCGGGCCATATAGGCGGCGCGAGCGCTCGCCACGAGCGTTTTGGTCGGGATGCAGCCGACATTTACACAAGTGCCGCCGAACAGTTTTCGCTCGATGATGGCTGTCTTCATTCCTTCCCGCGTCAGCCTTTCCGCCAACGCGGGTCCAGACTGGCCGGTGCCGATGATGATTGCGTCGAATGTCTCAGCCATTGATCCTTCTCCTAGACGCGCGTGGGCCCTTCGCCCGCGGACGAGTTGGCCGAAGTGGATAGCGCAGTATTAACGAGACTAGCGCATTTCAAGCCCAGGTAGTGATAAGCGTCGGTCTGCAGGACCTCGATGCTCGACAGCTCCGGCAAATTGTCCATTCAGGTCCTGGATGATCGCGCGCGTGGGTTCAGACCCTGGTCAGGAGTGCGAACCTGATGTGACGAAGATACTTGCTTGAGAGCAGCGCCAGTTGTCCGTGGTTCGCTGTCAACTTACTTCGATCTAGAGACCGAAATGTTGTAGAGGGACAGGGGCGTTATGGTGCAATGAACCTTTCGCGAGGTTCACCTCATAAACAAGTCTCAGCGGGGTTCGAAATGTCAGAAGTCAAGTCGCCATTTCACCGCGGCGAGAAGGAAATCCAATCCCGACTCGGCATTCGGGAGAAAATCGAGAAAAAGGGGCGACGGGTAATTCGCGACCGCATCCCGGAAAAGGACTTGGAATTCTTTACCCAGCTTCCGCTCCTGACGATTGGTACGGTGGATGAGGGTGGCCGCCCCTGGGCGTCGCTCCTTGTTGGAAAGCCGGGATTCGTCCGGGCGATCGATCCGCTAACACTCGAAGTAAAGGCCCGGCCGATTTACGGAGACCCGCTGAATAGAGCGCTCATCGAAGGCGCGGATATTGGCGTCCTTGGCCTCGATTTCGCGACACGCGGCCGATTCCGGGTCAATGGGCAAATAACCCACATCAGCGAGGACGCATTCGAAATTCGCGTAAGGCAGGCGTTTCCAAATTGCCCGCAATACATCCAGGCCCGAGACTATGAAATTAGCGACGACATTGAGGCTATCGGAGAAAAGAAACCTGTCCACCGCGGAGATAATTTGAACCGTACCGAAGCGGCCATGATTGCCAGTTCCGATACCTTGTTCATTGCCAGCCAGTTCACCGAGGGCGACGACGACTGGAGCCGAGGGGTCGATGTGTCCCACCGTGGCGGCAAGCCGGGGTTCGTTATCGTGGCCCACGAAAGCCTTCTATTGTTCCCGGACTACGCCGGCAATTGCATGTTCTCCACCTTAGGCAACATACAGGTGGATCCGCGTTGTGGCCTTCTGTTCATCGATTTTGACAGCGGGAATTTGCTCCAGCTCTCCGGCGAGGCCGAGGTACTTTGGGAGACGGAACACGTCTGTCGTTTCCCCGGCGCCGAGCGGGTTGTGTCGTTTCAGATCGAAGAGAAAATCCTCATCGAACGCGCCCTGCCTTTGTCCTGGCGGTTTCAGGGGTTCCATCCGATCTTCGAGAATTTGGAGCGCGATGAAATTGCAGAGCCGGTGCCGAAGCCGCAGGTGCCGATGACACTCAAGTCGGTCAACGTTTCCATGCCCAAGGAGGTCCCCCACGATGGCAAGACCGTGAAGACCGGGATCTTCAAGGAAAGAGTAGAGGGCCGCGTCGTGTTGCGGCGGCTCAACCTGGAGGGAGACGGACAAGCGGACCTTTGGGGTCACGGCGGCGCTTTCCGCGCGGTGTATGTCTATTCGCACGAGAACTACGACTACTGGGCAAAGGAGCTCGGGCGCGATGATTTCGTCATCGGTCAGTTCGGTGAGAACTTCACCGTCGAGGGCATGCTGGACGACGACGTGTGCGTCGGTGACGTTTTCCGCATCGGTGACGCGCTGGTCGAGGTCAGCCAACCCCGCATTCCCTGCTACAAGCTGGCGCTCAAGATGGGCATCGAGGGTTTCCAGAAACGGTTTCTCGAAAGTGGCCGGGTCGGCTTCTACCTCCGCGTTCTCGAAGAAGGCGAGCTTGGCGCGGGCGATGAAGTGGTGCTCGTCAAGAAGGACCAACGCGGCATGAGCGTAAGTGCGGTCAACAACTTGTTATATTTTGACAAGGAAAACCTGCAAGCGACCAGGCAAGCCTTACAGATCCCGGCACTTTCTCACGGCTGGAAGATGTCTTTCGCGGAGCGGCTGGCAAAGGCGGAGTCATCGACCGAAGGCTGGAAAGGATTGCGCAAATTCGAAGTCGAGCGGAAGGAGACGGAAAGTGAGACGATCACGTCCTTCTATCTGGTGCCTGAGGACGGCGCGCCTCTACCCGGTTTTCTTCCGGGTCAGTTCCTGACACTGGAACTTGATATCCCAGGCCAGCCACGGCCGGTGATCCGCACCTATTCGCTTTCCGATTGCCCCAATCCCGGATACTACCGCCTGAGCATAAAGCGCGAGCCGGCCCCAACCGACAAACCCGACGTCCCGGCAGGGTTGTCATCCAGCTATTTCCACGACCATGTGGAGCCCGGAACCACGCTGCGCGTTGGCGCGCCGCG
>JAPULJ010000781.1 GCA_027295145.1 Alphaproteobacteria bacterium
GTGAGCAGCTCGATGGCAAGGGTGATTTGCACCGCCACCGCTTTGCGGAACGACGGCCCTTCGCTGCGCGCTCGGCGATAGAGTGTGTCCGGGAGTCCGAGAAAAGCCGCGATGAGCCCATCGTCCTCGAACTGGCGCAGCATGGCGCGCGTCTTATCGGTCATACCGCCGCGGCCAGGATCAAGGCTCCTGCGGATGGCCTTGAGTTCATCCAGGTGATCCTCGTCGACCTTCACCCAATGCTCTCCGATTGCCTTAATTACGGTCGCGAGACCACCGATTTGAGTGGTCGTCTTTCCTTCGGCGCGGTCGACGAAAAACCGAAGAGCGTCATAGGCCGTCTCCACGTCGACCAGATCGGCAAGCGTCCGGATCGAAGCTGCAGGGTGTCCCCGGTGGACGAGGGCCGAGGCGAGTTGGCGGATCTGGAACTCCCGGCACTCCAGCGTCGAGGCCTTGACCGGTTTGAAGGGGATCGGTTTGCGTAGATTCCGGCCCGCGAGGCGATCGAGCCAGCGTTGCGTGTCATCTCTTAACGTCGAAGGAAATGCCGACCAATCGAGCGTGTATGATTCCCTGTAGGACGGCACCTTGACCTGCAAGTTAGGCCAGCCGTCGACCAAATTCACAGCCTTGTTCCAACACCGACATGCATGCTGATGGACGACAAGATGGTTCTTGACAAGGCTCTCATTCTCTAAGGCCACGCGGAACCGCTCGAAGTTCTCCTCTCGCACGTCGTCTGGTTGGATGCCTTGGGCCGAGCAGTAATGCAGGAAGCGGGTGAGGCCGCATTCCAGGGTCTTGCTATTCAGGCGGCGGTAGATATTTTCCCATTCCGGTGTAAGCGGCGCCATATAGCGCCCTGGCATGACGGCGTAACCGCAAACCTTAAGGGCTTTGCCGATCAGGCTTCGAATATTGCTCCACCGGCCCTTGCTCATGCCAAAGCGGGCGGGCGCCACACGCTTGAGCCGCTCGCGCAGGAAATTGGGGTGCGCCGGGACCTCCTTGGGCTGGCAATCAATGAGCCGGCAGAAGGTCCGAACCGCTGAACGCATGTCGGCACGCGCACGATCGACAAGGCCGTCGGCGGTGTCGAGCCTCGCCAAGACGTCTGCCAGGGACGGGGCTGTAGCAGCGACGAACGAGTTGCTGACTGGCGTTCGTGAGCTGGTTGCTGTGGTCATGAGTGGCCTCGTGTGGACTCGGGTGTACTATAATACAAAAACGTTAAAACGCAATATAACTAATCAATGCGATTTGTTGTTATATGTATAAACGAGAAATAGTTCGATATCAGAAAATACACTTATAGAACATTGTTTTTGTTATTTTCTTGCTGTGCGCAGATAATCATGTATATCCTTCTCGCTGATGCGGATCGCCCGGCGGATCCGGTACGTGTGAACTTTGCCGTCGGCGATCAGCCGGCGGACGGTGCGGGGGGAGATGCCGAGGCGATCAGCAGTCTCTTGGATCGTCAACAGGTGGTGGTGCAGGGCACGGTTAATTTCATTTGCCATCGGAATGCCCCTCTTCGAGCGGGATTGGGGGCACCGGATCGTTCGGTGCTGGTGACGTGAAAGAAGGGTGTTCTCGGGCGGCGTAACGGGCGATCAGGCGAGCCAGATTGTTGAGCACCTTTGAGGGTCGTCCAGGTCCCTCCGGAGGCTGACCAAGGGCGAGCCTATCTGCGGTATCCACCTGACCGTCTTGGGCCTTGGGGAAAGGGCTAAACCTTTGGGGCATCGTCTACTCCGCTTTGGCTCGCCGTGCGCCAAATTGTCCTTGGAGTAGGTGCCAAACTTATCCGGAATTCGTTGGCAAAATCGCGAAAGCGATTAGTTGTGCGTTTTCAAAGCGTTAGGAGTCCATTCAGGGGTAAGCCTCCCGGATCAGATGGGCAATCGCATCGTTGGTTCGGTCCGGGTCAATGGGATCAAGGCATACCCGGACGAAACGGATGCCCTTGCTCGGTCGTGTCCTGCCGGCATTTTTCGAGCCCTTTCTCTCGATCTGAATTCCGTGGGTGAGGCGCTCGCCAGTAAGCACCTCGTGGACAAGAACGATTCTGGTTACGAATGTGACGAGGTGGTGGCGGTCCGGGCTTCCGACCTCCCCTTTGAGCCACTTGTCCTGCAAGGCGGTATCGACCGCCTTGCGCAGTTCCCTGCCGTTGTCCCGCAGGAAATGCAACCATCGTGACCCGACCGTTTCGAGGATCGAGGCCTGTGAGGCGCCCCAGCGGAGTGCCTTCTTAGCTGGGCCATCTGCAATCGCTTCTTCGAAGGAAATGCGACTGTCACGCAGTGCACGAAGTTTGCTACGCCATGCCGCCGCTCCTCCTAGCTCCGGCGCCATGCGCCTGAGCTCCCGTCGGCGCGTGGCAAGATCCGGGATTTGCTCGACATGACCATACTTCTCCCTCAGCCGGCGCAGTCGCCGGGGCGGCAGCTTGTAGAGGCGATCAATAAACTCATATTCAAAACTGGCCACAAGTGTACCTGCGGCCTCGCAGATTAGCCGGAAAGCGGCCTCGACCTTTCGCCGAGAGGCCTCGTCAATGTCCGTGGCATCCGGCTCTATCGCGATCAGCTGATACAACGCATTGACGATTTGGCAGGCCTCAGCGTCCTCATAGGGATAGGTATCAAAATTCCAAGGTGGGACCATGATAGGGCCAATCTACATAACGATATTAGTATTAGCCACGAGTCGAGACCGGGAAGAAGGCCAGGCAGAAACCTTTGCCTCGGCTCCGGAAGTCCAGAGTTGCAGAAATCGCGATTCGAAAACCATCGAGCCCAGTGAAGGAGGTGTCCGTTAGGCAGCACGCCCCCTAAGCGAGCCGCCCGCCATGCGGGCCGATGAACTGCTTGAGGCCGGCGATATGGACGGTCGGCGGGTGTGGCTCAGGGTATTGGAGGCGGTGCGGGAGTTATCGAGTAAGGAATTGCCGAAGGGCACAGCGGTTCACTGATTTCAAGTAATGTCGGCTTTTCGTCGAATTATGTCCGCTTTACCCCCGAAAGCGGACATTTTTCAGCCTTCGCGTTTATGTCTGCTTATGACCCAAAGCGGACATCGCACGAGCTGAAATCCACCTCGGTTGAAAACCGGGTAAGATGTACCGAAGACCAGTGTTAGCCATACCCACGTGTCGGAGAGCAATTTGTCAACTCGTGTGGCGGTCCGAAAAGCATTTTGGCCTCTATCGGCGCCGTTGCCCTTCGTCCATATCCAGGCCATGCAACTCGCTTTCACTCAACAACTTACTCGCTCCACCCCGGACAACCTTTGACCGTAAGGCCATTCGGTAGCTTGGTCTCCTCGTTCCCGCAGGCTTGATCAAGTTGTGCCTGTGTAAGCCCCTTGGCCAACGTTAGGTCGGCGCCATGAAGCACGGCACCGATAATGTCGGCCCCCTCGAAATTGGCGCCGATGAGTTTGGCCCACTGCAGGTTCGCGGACCCGAGGGTCGTGTCCGATAGTTGGTGGAAATTCGTTTTCGGCGTAGCTCCCAATCCCGATAGTCACTCCATCATGCGGCGAGGTCAAGCGGCTGCTCGACAGGGGCTTGGTCCAGCGTTTGCCAACCATCGACCCGCCGCATGGCGATCTGCCCAGAGGCCATCAAGGCCCAGAACAGCATGGCCGCCGTTTCCGCGTTGGGCAGCGCGCATTGGGTCTTGATCCGGCCCTTGAACTCCCCGTGCAGGCGTTCGATGGTATTGGTGGTGCGCAAGGATTTCCATTGCTGAGGCGGATAGCGCAGGAACCATTGGCTTGCCCCTCCACAAGAATGCGTAGTGGGCGCTCTTCGGCCCCGGCGTGTGGACGGCCTCAAGGTTGCCTGGCAGGAGTTGCCCAGTCTCATATCGCACGTCCGACCCCTCTTCCATCGCGCGAGATCGCGCGGGCGCGTACACCTTCACGCCGAACTTCTTGCGATAACGCCAGGCAGACCGCTGGTGGCAGGCGGCGGTAAGACAGATGGCAGCGACTGGGCCCTATTCCTTCAGGGCTTTCTCTTGAAGCGGGAGGGGATCAATGAGAACGATACCGTCATCGCCGGTCATCGCATAAGCGTCGCTTTCGAAGTCGATGCGGTCGTCCCACACGTACCAGCGCCAAATACCAGAAACGACCTGCTCGACGCTCCGACCTTTGGCCGCCGCGCGAGCGCCAGAAAAGAAAAGCCCGGGGAGGAACCTCCCCAGGCTTCGCGAAATTTCGCTCGAAAGTAATAGTTGGTTAGAAACTGATTAGTGCCTCGTTCGAGCAGGGACCCGAATTGGTCTCACAGACCTGGTAAACGTAGCCACCGATCCCGACGCTGTCGGTGTAGGTGCCGTCGTTGGCGGTGGTCGCGAGGAAGGCGGTATTCTTGTACACGTCGACATTCGTACCCGCGGCGCCGGTCCAACGGAGTCTGATCTTCTGTAATCCGGTGCGTCTGTTCGTCTTGCCCCGGAGCGCCGCGGTGAGGGTTACCATATGCACCGCGTTTACCGTCACCAAAATCGTATCCGAGCCGGGCAGGCCGCCGCTGTCCATCACCGAAGCCGTGACCGTGTGCGTGCCCACCGTCAGCGTGGCCGG
>JAPULJ010000782.1 GCA_027295145.1 Alphaproteobacteria bacterium
GGGGGCGCACGGGGACTCGAACCCCGGACCCGCTGATTAAGAGTCATCAGGCTCAGTTTGTGAAACTGCTCCTGCAAGCGCTTTCGAGTGCTACCTATATGCTACCTGATAAGAAACAATGCCCCAGCCGATTATAGCTAAGACCCTGTTTTAATTGGTTGCGGGGGCAGGATTCGAACCTGCGACCTTCAGGTTATGAGCCTGATGCTCACAGCGCTAATGTTCGATTAGTCTGGTGGTGATCTGGGTCTAAGATGATTTGCACCAAGAATTCCGCATTTGTCAGGATATGACATTTTTCGGCTTGACATTCGTTATACAGTACGATAGCACTGCACTATGAAATACTCGCAACAGGGCCTGTACATGCGCGTGGCTAAGATCACCGGGGAAGAACCATCCCGAACTCGTAATCAGGTCCGACACTGGGTCAACAAGGGTCTCATCCCAGCCTCCGAAAAACGCGGCTCGGGCGTTGGCACGCGACGCAGTTACGACTTGCTATCCGTATGTGTCGGCGCAGCGCTCGCGCGACTTTCAAGCATCGGACGTTCTGGAGAAGCCTTAGCTGCTGATGCATTTGTCGTTACTGGATTCTTTGAAATGTACCTGCGCACCGACACTTCGTATCCCGCGTTCTTCGTGGGTCTGCGGGAGGGAGCCAAGGGATTCCTCCTAGCCGAGATGACTTCCGAGCCCACGGTTGTCCTGCTAAAGGATCGGCAAGGAGAGGCAGCGTGGATCGTGGACGTGGGAGGCATCTGCAGAATAGCAAATGAGTTAGCGTAAGGACTTTGCTTAGGACACGGAAGCGATCCGCTAAATGGTGAATTATAGAACAACGTATGAAAAACGCCGCAAGGGCCAAGCGTTCCCCATGACCGCGGAGGACGGTGTTACCGAAGCACTTGGGCGAATCGCACTCCGTCAACAGTGCCGGCGCAACGGCAAGATGCCAGCAAGGTATAGTGGGTGAGGCGATGGCAGAGCGTCTCGCTGACACTCTTCCACCCTCCCTCCCGCCGCGCGGGCTCGCGCGCGGGCAGTCCGCGGCCTATATCGGGACCGGCACCACCAAGTGGGATGAAATGGTCGCGGACGGGCGCATGCCGAAGCCGAAGCGCATCGACGGGCGCGTGGTCTGGGACAGGTTGGAGATCGACGAAGCATTTGCGGCATTGCCGAACGATGCCGACTCGAATCCCTGGGATGGGGAGGACTCAGCATGACGATGATATGGCTAGAGGACGGCACGGGCTTGGACCGTAAGTATCTCGTCTCGGATACCGACCGGCACGGCACCATCCGGGTCTATTTTCGCAGGCGCGGCCGCAAGATCCGCATCCGCGACCTGGCCACCGTTGAGGAATTCATGACCGCGTATCGGGCGGCGCTGGAAAGTGGTTCCCCAAAGGAACCAGTTAAGCCAACAGTCGCAGCGCCCGGCTCGTTGCGCTGGCTGGTAGAGCAATATTACCAGTCGGCCGAATACCGAGCCCTCGGGAAGGGTACGCGGCGGGTCCGCAAGGGCATCCTGGACGACCTATGCGAAAAGGACGGCGACAAGCCGTTCGCGCTGCTCGAGCCGCGCCACGTCCGCGCGCTGCGGGACAAGAAAGCGGAATTTCCCGAGGCCGCGAACGCGCGGTTAAAGGCGCTGCGCCAGACGTTCAAATGGGCGGTTGAGGCCGGCCACGCGGTCCGCAACCCGGCGCGCGAAGTCCCCTATCTGCGGCCAAAGAATCCCGATGGCTGGCACGCCTGGACCGTCGAGGAGGTCGCGCAATTCGAGGCCCGGCATCCCATTGGCAGCAAGGCGCGCCTGGCGCTGGCGCTGCTGCTATATACCGGCGTGCGCCGCTCCGACGCGGTCCGCCTCGGACGCCAGATGGAGCGCGGCGGCAGCCTCTATTTCCGGGAGACGAAAGGCCAAGCCCGGCACGTGAAGGACCGGGACATTCCGATCCTGCCCGAGCTGCGCCACGTGTTCGACGCCACCCCATCCGGGCACCTGGCCTACATCACCACGACCTTTGGCAAGCCCTTCACGCCGGCAGGCTTCGGCAACTGGTTCCGGCGGCGGTGTAACGAGGCCGGGCTACCGCATTGCTCGGCGCACGGCCTGCGCAAGGCCGGCGCGACCATCGCCGCCGAGAACGGCGCGACCGAGCATCAGCTCATGGCGATTTTCGGCTGGGACAGCCCGAAACAGGCCGCGCTCTATACCCGCAAGGCAAACCGAAAGAAGCTGGCAGCCGAGGCCATGCACATGCTCGTCCCGCGTAAAACTGTCCCACTTTCGAAGGTGGTTGCGTCCGGTGGGACAGATAGGGGCAAAAAATCGTGAAAAATCAACGGCCAAATAAAGTAGTGGTGCCCAGGGGCGGAATCGAACCACCGACACCATGATTTTCAGTCAGATAGCATAGCTCACGCGACCCCTACACAACCGCACACTAGTTCACAGAAATCCATGTATTTCATGCAATAGCGCTTGCGCTCATTGCACACCAGCCATACATCGTTTACGATATCCCGTGGTCACTCAATGGTCACTCGTTCTGTCTGCTTGTGAGGCAGGAGTTCATGAAGCTGACGTCGAAAGCCATAAAGTCGTTCAGGTATGCTGGCGGATGGGATGTTCGCTGGGATAACGTTGTGACCGGCCTGGGCCTCCGCATCTACCCATCCGGTAAAAAGTCTTTCGTCGTGTCCTATCGGGCAGGAGGTCGGAAACGCCTCATGGTGCTTGGCCCCTTTGGCGTGCTCACGGTCGAACAGGCTCGTGGCCTGGCCCGCAAGCACTTAGTCGCCGTTCGGGATGGCGAAGATCCACTCGACCAGAAACGGCTCGAGGCACAGGGCAAAACGTTCGGGGATCTTGCAGACACCTACATCCAGCGCCACGCGAAGGTGCACAAGAAGTCCTGGTTTGAAGATGAGCGGCGCCTTAGACAGCACATCCCCTCGGCTTGGCGATCCCGACGCGCTGACCGCATCACCAGGGCCGATGTCAGCGCTCTACACGCCAAGATTGGGGCCAAATATCCTTACGAGGCCAATCGCGTACTCTCACTGTTGCATCTAGTTTTCCGATTGGCCGGGCAATGGGGCTTTGTAGATGAGTCTACCTCAAACCCAGCCGCTGCCATTACCCGGTTCAAGGAGACCAAACGAAAGCGATGGGTACGGCCAAGCGAAGTTCCTGCCCTTGCTAAGGCTATCGACAATGAGCCCAATGTCTATGTTCGCGCCGGGCTGTGGCTCTACCTTTTGACGGGTCTGAGGAAAAGCGAACTGCTTCAGGCCCGCCGAGACGACATTGATTGGAACCGGGCGCAGTTACGGCTGCCGATTACCAAATCTGGGGAGGAGCAACGGATCGCTTTGAGCGCTCCTGTGATTGCCATTCTTCAGGCGACGCCTGAGTTGCCTGAAAATCCTTATATCTTACCTGGGGCCATACCAGGGCGGCACCTAGTGAACATCGACAAGCCTTGGTATCGTGTCCGCAACGCTGCGGGACTCGATGATGTACGGCTTCATGACTTGCGGCGGTCTGTGGGGTCTTGGCTTTCGGAAAGCGGCATCGATCTGAACACCATCAAGGATGCTTTGCGCCACGCAAATATCAGCACCACGTTGATTTACGCCCAATTAAGTGGGGATACTACCCGAGCCGCCATGGAGGCGCACGG
>JAPULJ010000783.1 GCA_027295145.1 Alphaproteobacteria bacterium
ACGGCTGGAAGTCGTGCTCGCGCTCGGCATCCTGGCTCACGGCGAAGTGCTGGCCGCACTCGGCCACCGCAAGAGCCATTACCGCTTCGGCCACGGTGCGCAGCACCAACTCCCGGACGGCCCGCTGCTCGCCGACAGCTATCATTGCTCGCGCTACAACACCAACACCCGGCGCCTGACCGTGGAGATGTTCGAGGCGGTCTTCGTAGCGCTCAAGGCGCGGCTCGGTTAGAGATTGGTTGGCCGGGCAAACAAGAACAATCAAACCATATCGACAAATATTTTCTGGAAACCCGTCAATCCGACCCCGTCAATCCGACAAGATCGACGATTGAACCTCGTCGGCCCAGTCGGTCAATCCGTAGGCCGCCAAAATCTTCGCCAACTGGCCGGTTTCGCGGAGCTTGCGGATGCCGTCGGTCATCATGTCGGCGTAGACTTGCGCCTTTGGATTATTTTTTGAAAAACTGGGGTAGACATAAGCGGTCGGGAAGTAAGGTGCATGGGCAACATTGAATTTACCCACATAACCCCAATTTTTTATGCGATGGCCGAGGGGTATCATGCCGGTCAGGTACACGTCGCCCCGCTCTCGAGATAGCAAGTTCAAACCTCTCCTGGCTACATCCTCGCCGTAAAGCAAAATAACCCGGCCCGATTTTTCGCCAGCCTGTAGGTAGTCTTCGAATTCCTGTGAAAAGTCCATGGTGGCCGAAACGATGAGGACGACGTTTTTCAGGTCCTCCAAGGTACGAAACATAAAATCGAGATCGTTTCTGGTCGCCGTTCCCCATCGGACCGCAACGATGGCTTCCTCGGCCGGAACGACGGACGCCAACGCTTTTTTGTTCGTCGACCAAACCGTCGTTACATTGCTGAAATCAGAGTCGAGAGCGGTGAATTTTCGTTTGCTGGGCACCTCCACATCCCGGTAGGTCATACCGTTCATCGCGGTGATGGCCCTAAAGATGTCGATCACCACCCCATATTGACCGCTTTCATCGAAGTCGCAGGTGAAGGGGCAGAACGGATTTAATCTTCCGTAGCGAAGCTCCTCGGCCTCAATCTGCCGGGAAAACAATGAAATGGCACAGATGAGCGCGAGACAAACATGGGAAACACCCGCGATGGCCCTGAGCATTGCTGCGACCTTTCCCCATCGCCTCCAAGTTAACGAAGATCATATTCAAGTTGCGCCAATATCGTGATTGGTTTATTTGTAAAATTTTGTGCTTATGTGTTTCTACGTACCTATGGATTTCAATCGCGAAATTTAGGTTCAGGTCTCGAGTTGAAGCAAACTGCCTCAACCCTGCTCGCGCAGGAGCCGGGCTTTTTGGCGCGACCAGTCGCGCTTCTTCTCGGACTGGCGCTTGTCGGCCTTGCGCTTTCCGCGGGCGAGCGCGAGTTCGACCTTGGCGATACCGCGCTCGTTGAAATATATCGATAGCGGCACCAGGGTATTGCCGCCACGCTGAACTTGATCGAGAAGTTTGGCCAGTTCGCGCCGGTGGACCAGCAACTTTCGCGGCCGCAGTGGCTCGTGATTCTGTTTGTAGGCGGCATTGTAGGGCGAAATATGCATGCCGCGCAGGAAGAGCTCTCCGTCCTGTTCGTGAGCGTAGGCTTCGCCGATGGAGCAGCGTCCCTGGCGCAGCGATTTCACCTCGCTGCCGGTCAACATCACACCGGCCTCGAGGGTCGACTCGATAAAGTATTCGTGACGCGCCTTGCGGTTCTGCGCGATCGGCCGCGGGGCGCCGGAAGCCATGGCCGTTCCGAAAGGATTCCTAGTTTATCAATCCGGCGTGGGTCATAGCGTCCCGCACCTTTGTTTCGGTCTCCGCAGTTACGCAGATCATCGGCAGGCGCAGGCGATTCTCGCACAGGCCCAACTGGCTGGCCGCGTACTTTACCGGGCCCGGGCTGCTCTCCACGAACAGTGCCTCGTGCAGCGGCATCAGGCGATCGTTGATCTGCGCGACCGTGTCGAAATCGCGTTTCCGCCAGGCATCGTGCAGGTCCGCGCAATGGCGCGGTGCGACGTTGGCGGTGACCGAGATGCAGCCGTGGCCGCCCTGCGCCAGGAACGGCACGATGGTGGCATCCTCACCGGACACTTGCGCGAAGTCGGCGCCGATCGCCGCCCGGGTCTTGGCGGGACGGGTCAGATCGGCGGTCGCATCCTTGACGCCCACGATATTGGGCAATTCGGCCAGGCGCGCCATGGTCTGGACCGACATATCGACGATGCTGCGGCCCGGGATATTGTAGATCACGATCGGAATTTCGACCGCATCGTGGATCGACTTATAGTGCTGAAACAGGCCCTCCTGGGTCGGCTTGTTGTAGTAGGGCGTCACCACCAGGGCGGCGTCGGCGCCGGCTTCCTTGGCGTGCTTGGTCAGGCTGATCGCCTCGGCGGTCGAGTTGGACCCGGTGCCCGCGATCACCGGCACCTTGCCCTTGGCGACCTCGACGCAAAGTTCGGTCACCCGCATGTGCTCTTCGTGGGAGAGCGTCGGCGATTCGCCGGTGGTGCCGCAGGGCACGACAGCCTCGGTGCCTTGGTCGATCTGCCACTGCACGAACTTCTGGAA
>JAPULJ010000784.1 GCA_027295145.1 Alphaproteobacteria bacterium
CGAATGGCGCCTGAAAGACACCTGTTCCATCGAGGGATTGAGCACACTGTCTTTGCCCGAGGCCGGGATCGAGGCCTTGGATCTCAGATTGAAGGGAACGCGCTTACATTGAAGCCAGCGCGTAGGCACGGTGTTTATGAGAATGTTTAGAATCTGTTAAGTCGGTTCTTATGGTTCTGTAAGCAATTTGTTCTAAATTATTCGATCTACGCTCCCCGACCACCGAGTCCCCATCCCAGGTTCGCTATATGCGTTCGTCGATCCGCACCAAGTTGCTTGTCTCGCTCCTTCTCGGCGGCATTTTTGTCGGCGCTGCTGCTTCGTGGATCACCTATAGGGTCACCCTCGGTCAATTCGAGGAACAACTTGCGAAGCGTGGTCGCCTGTTGGGCAGCGCCATAAACCACGTCGCAATGGTCGCCGCGGGATTTACCCAGGTGCAACACGTGATCGACGAAGTCGTTCGCGACGGGCCCGAGCTCAAATCCATCATCGTCGTCAGCAGGAATCGGCCCTCGATTCTGGCGTCATCCATCAAAGGCTATGTCGGGCAGAAGGCCCAGATTTTGCCGGAATTACACTTGCGCGTGCATGTGCTCGAGTCCCTGCGGACGGGACAGTTCGGCCAGCATTTGGATGTCAACGGCGATCTGGTCATGATCTTGCCCCTGGAATCCGCCATGCGCGGGATGATGGGTCACGGAGCGGGCTCTGGCTCCAAGCCGGGTGAAACCACCGGAAAAGCTATGCCGGGCATGACGCAAAAATCCGGCACGGCCATGCGGGCCACGCCCGGCAAGGGGGCTCGCCCGAGCGCCGAAACAGGAAAGCAAGCGCGCCAACAAGTGCAGCTGGGTGCAACCTGGACTGCGACGCGTGACTATCGCGGCATAATCCTGCTTCGGTTCGAATACGAAGGTGTGCGGCAGGCTTCCTTCACCACCGTCTGGCAGCACATATCGACGTTGCTTGCCGCTGTCCTAGTGCTTCTCGTGATCGCCTTTATCCTCATGAACCGCCAAGTTCTGGTGCCGATCGCTGCAATTCGCCGCGCCATCGATGCGCGTCGGGCGGGCGAGGTTAAAGCCCGTACACCACCGCTTGGTCAGGACGAGATCGGCGAGGTCGCAAATCTGCTCAACAATATGCTGGACACCGAAGACCAGCACGATTTGCAGCTCACCCAAGCGCTCGAAGATGCAAGGGACGCCAAAGAGCGCGCCGAAGCAGCGAATCTGGCGAAGTCCGTCTTCCTCACCACCATGAGCCACGAGCTCCGCACCCCACTCAACGCGATCAACGGGTTCTCGGAGATGATGAGCAAACAGATGTTCGGCCCGATGGGTGACCCGCGTTACATCGAATACGCGCGCGGCATTAACGAAAGCGGCATCCACCTGCTCGGCATGATCAATGATATCCTCGATGTTTCCAAGCTTGAGTCTGGAAACATCGAGCTGTATGAGACCGATTGCAATGTCGAAGGCGTTATCGAATTGGTGATCCGTATCATCCAAACGCAGGCCGACAAGGGCGAGGTCGAACTGCTTGTCGAGGTTCCGGACGCGCTACCGTTGCTGCGCGCAGATGAGCGCCGCGTGAAGCAGATTTTGCTCAACCTGATGTCGAACGCTGTCAAGTTTACGCCGCCGGGCGGCCGGGTCACGCTACGCTGCGCGATTATCAAGGGCCGCGGGGGAATGATGGTTGAGGTCGCCGATACCGGGATCGGCATGACGCCAAACGATATCCTCCAAGCGCTAATGCCGTTCGTCCAAATCGAAAATCAACTCACCCACCAATACGAGGGCACCGGTTTGGGTATTCCTCTGACTAAATCGTTTGTTGAGCTCCATGGCGGTTCATTCGAAATCAAAAGCGAAAGTGGAGCAGGGACCACCGTGTCGGTGATTTTCCCCGCCGAACGCGTCGTCCGGCAGCGCAAAGCCAGCTAGCGGATATAATTCACTAGGATTGGTCGTCTCCCATCATCGCCAGCGCGATCGACCAAGAGAGCGCCCACTTTGACTGCATCTAGGCGAAATTCATTCAGTCTGGTGGTGTGGTCTAGGTTTTGTGCCAACAACCAGCAAAACTGGCTCCCTTGCGCGTCGCAAACGCCGCTCGTTGATCGCGCCGCAGGCGCGCTATAACACAATCCCGTCGACCCAAATACTGGTTGTGGCCGGACGGCAAGTCTATAGGCTGGTTGGACCCTGTAGTCGGGTAGGACGATGTGGACACGACAAACGAGACTGGGTGAACCCTTACTTTCAATTGTAAAAAAATAAAGCCTACCACCACTTATTCGACCTCCGGGATTATGGGTCGAATTCATCGCCTCATGGTATTGTATACGGGATCTGATTAACACGTACGAGCCATGCACCGAGCAGCACATTGAACGTCATTGCCAAGCAACGCGACATCGTCGACCGTCGGGCCATCGTCGCCCGGCTCGACGCCATCGTGCGCGAGCATGGCGCCGAGGGCGGCCGCGGCAAGATTCTGGCGCTCCTTAAACAAACCCTGTCTGCAGGCCGAATTGAAATTCGCAAACGCTTCGACGATCACAATGACGGCCGCGCCTGCATGCGGGCGAACGCCTTCCTAATCGACCAGATCATCCGGCTTCTCTACGATTTCGCCTTCGAGACCGCCTACCCGCTGTCCAATCCGACACAAGGCGAGCGGATCGCCGTTGTAGCGGTCGGCGGCTATGGGCGCGGCGAGCTGGCGCCATTCTCCGACGTCGATCTGCTCTTCGTCCTCGACTACAAGCTCAGCCCCCACTCCGAGCAGGTCATCGAATACATTCTCTACATGTTGTGGGATCTGGGGCTGAAAGTCGGCCACGCCACGCGCTCGATCGATGAATGCCTGCGCATGGCAGCCAAGGACCTAACCATCCGCACCGCCCTTCTCGAATCGCGATTTCTGTGGGGCGACAACCATATATACGCCGAGTTCCGCCGCCGTTACCTGGCCACCATCGGCGCCGATTCGGGCTTGGAATTCGTCGATGCCAAGCTGGCCGAGCGCGATGCCCGCCACCACAAGATGGGCGATACCCGCTACGTGCTCGAACCCAATATAAAAGAGGGCAAGGGGGGATTGCGCGATCTGCATACGCTCTACTGGATCGCCAAGTACCTCTACCGGGTCGATGAAATCCGCGATTTGATCGACAAAAGCGTCTTCAGCCCCGCCGAGGCGGCGCGCTTCAGGAAAGCGCACGAATTTCTGCGCGCCGTACGCTGCCACCTCCATTACATTGCCGGGCGCGGTGAGGAACGGCTGACTTTCGACCATCAGCAGACCATCGCCAAGTTGCTCGGTTTCAATGACCGCAAGGGTGTCATGGGTGTCGAGCGTTTCATGAGATACTACTATTTAATCGCCAAGGAGGTCGGCGATCTGACCCGCATCTTCTGCGCCGCGCTGGAGATCGCCCACCGGCGCCAGCCACGATTTCGCTTGCCCTTTTTCACCGGCCGGGCGCGTGACCTCGACGGCTTCGTAGCCGAACGCGGCTGGCTCAAGGCCGCCTCGGAGACCGCCTTCGTCGACGATCCGGTCAATTTCATACGCCTTTTTGCGGTCGCCCAAACACACGGGCTCGACATCCACCCGGCCTCGCTGCGGCAGATCACCCAGAACCTCAAAAAGATCGACGAATCGCTGCGCATCGACGAGGAAGCGAATCGACTGTTTCTCGACATCCTGACCTCGAAGAACGATCCGGCGACGGCGCTCAAACGATTGAACGAGGCGGGCGTCCTCGGCCGCTTCATTCCCGATTTCGGGCGCGTCGTAGCCCAGATGCAGTATTACATGTATCACGTCTACACGGTCGACGAGCACTCGATCCGCGCCATTGACCTGCTGCACCGGATCGAGACCGGCGAGCTGGCAGACGACCACCCACTGTCGACCGAGATTATTCACAAAATTCAATCACGCCGAGCCCTTTACGTCGCCACCTTCCTGCACGATATCGCCAAGGGCCGCGGCGGTCAGCATTCGGAAAAAGGAGCGGCGGTGGCGTTGTCATTATGCCCACGGCTGGGCCTCTCGGAGGAGGAAACTGAATCGGTCGCTTGGCTTGTCCTGCACCATCTCGATATGTCCAACACCGCCCAGAAACGCGATATCGACGATCCCAAGACGATCGCGGATTTCACCGAAGCCGTCCAATCGCCCGAACGTCTGAAGCTGCTCCTAGTGCTCACGGTTGCCGATATGCGCGCCACCGGCCCTCGCGTGTGGAATGCCTGGAAAGCCGCTCTCTTGCGCGATCTTTACTACCGCACCGAAGAAGTCATGTCGGGCGAGGCCATCGCCGGCGGCGGCACGGCGGCGCGGATCGAGGGTGCGCATAGCCGCCTGCGCGAACAACTCGATGGTTGGCCTAGCACAGCGGTCGACGCCCACCTCGCACGCGGCTATCCCGGCTACTGGCTCTCGCTCGACACCGCTGCACATGCACGGCACGCCGAACTCATTCGCGCAGCCGAGGATCAGGCCGAGGCGCTCGTCGTCGATACGCAGGTCGATCCTAGCCGCGCGATCACCGAAGTGACCGTCTATACTTCCGATCATCCCGGCCTGTTCTCGCGCATCGCCGGCGCCATGGCGCTGTCAGGCGCCTCGATTGTCGATGCCAAGATCTACACGCTGACCAACGGAAAGGCGCTCGATATCTTCTGGGTGCAGGATGCCGAAGGTGGCGCCTTCGACGATGCCGGGCGGCTGAAACGGCTGTCATCGCGCATCGCCGAGAGCCTGAAGGGCGAGATCGCTACCGGCCGGGAACTGATGGGCCGCGAAAGCCTGCCGAGCCGGGCGCGGGTCTTCGACGTGCCGCCGAGGGTCCTGATCGACGAGGCAGCAAGCGCCACCCACACGGTGATCGAGGTCAACGGCCGCGATCGGCCGGGTCTGCTCTACGAAGTGACGCGGGCGCTCACCGACCTCGGCCTTCAGATCTCAAGCGCTAAAATCTCGACCTACGGCGAGCGCGTGATCGACGTCTTCTATGTCAAAGATGTGTTTGGCATGAAGATCCAGCATGACACCAAGCACACGGCGATCAGGGACCGGCTGATGCTAGCTCTGGTCGAACCGGCGTTGCCGGCGGAAAAACAGACAAGCCAAGAGCACGGCGAGGCGGCACCACAGGGGGCCGGCTAAATCCAAAATCCCGGCTATTACCAATTCGAATCGGGCTCAGTTCCAGGGAATATCACGCGACCCTATGCCCGTGAGCAGTGGAAGGGATCATGGCATTAACGAAACGGCGATCGTCGACATGGAGGCGGGAACGGTCAATGACACCCACTTCCATGAATTCAATGCCAAGTCGCTTATTCGGTCCGGCGACACTTTCACGCTCGCTTCCGGTACACTGCATTCCGAAGTCGTCGGCGATGTGGGTGTGAGGTTTCTGGTAGGGCGGAAATGGACCGCGGCCTAATCGGTCGGCGCGACGCTTTATTTCCACGGAGTGTTGAAAAAAGGGGCGCCGAACTATGAAGATTGCGGTCGTGGCGGCGGGGGCGGTCGGCGGATATTTCGGTGCCCGGCTGCATGCCGCCGGCGAGGAGGTCTACCTCGTCGCGCGCGGCGCCCATTTCGACGCGATTCGGCGGAACGGGCTAGTCATTGAAACCAACGACGGCGCGGAGCGTATCACCGATGTCCAGGTGACCGACGACCCCAACGAGATCGGACCCGTCGACATCGTTTTGTTCGCAGTCAAGTTGTGGGCCACCGAGGCGGCGGGAAAATCGGTCCAACCGCTGATCGGCGCGAACACCGCCGTCATCTCGCTGCAAAACGGCATAGACAGCGTCGACATCCTGACCCCGATTCTCGGTGCGAAGCACGTCATCGGCGGCGTTGCCGAGATAGCGGCCTTCGTGACAGAACCCGGCCACATCAAACTTTCGAGCGGCTTCGCACGCATGCGCTTCGGTGAGGAGAACGGTATCGCCAGCGCTCGCATGACGGCATATTACGACGCCTGCCATCGGGCCGGCGTCGATGGCATATTGAGTGACAATATCATCAAGGCCCGGTGGCAGAAGTTCGTCTTATTAGTCGGATTTTCGGGAATGACCGCGCTTACAAGGGCGCCAATCGGCCCGATCCTGGCTGACCCCGATATGCGCGACGTTTATCGGACTTGCATGAAGGAAGCAGTCATCGTCGGGCTCGCCGCCGGCGCGCCCCTCGACCCGGACTATGCCGCCAAATGCATGGAATTCAGCTCGGCATTCCAGCCTGGGCTCAAGGCGTCGATGCTCGGGGACCTCGAACAGGGCGGCCGGCTTGAGCTCGACTGGCTGGCTGGACGGGTGGTTTCGTTGGGCCGGGAACTTGATGTCCCGACACCAGTCAACGAGACGATCTATGCTGGCCTAAAGCCGTTCGCTGGCGGAGCGCAGAACAGCGTCTAACACCCGCCGTATTTTGCGCAGAATCGCCAACCAAATCAGCAACGTGTGAGAATTCACTTGAGACGGGCGGCAAAAACTAACGCCAATTCAAGACCTCGACCCGAGATAGGCGGTAAGCGTTGCGCATCGCCGTGTGCCTGAAGGGCGAGATCGCCACCGGCCGTGAGTTGATGGGCCGCGAGAGCCTACCGAGCCGGGCACGGATTGTTGCCGTGCCGTTGCGGGTCCTGATCGACGAGGCGGCCAGCGCCGCTCACACGGTAATCGAGGTCAACAGTCGCGACCAACCGCCCGTTTGAGGAAACATATGCCAGGTCACGCTTGTAATCTGCTCGCATTAGACCCATCGCACTCTCCGGTTCCCTGGAGTTGCTGATGTATTCGAACGGCAAATGGGCTAGCGCGCCTTCAGATACGACATCTCGATGATCGGCGCGATTTTCTCCACATCCAACAGGCTCCGAATGCTGCGAAGAAATTGCTGATTCTCACCGATTACGGTTCTGTTGAGTTTGACAGCAAATGACATGTTTGTTTCCAGATCAAGTTGCAGGAACAGGGCCTGGATAGTTTCCGATTTTATGATTAGTTCCACAAAAACGTGTTTTGAGCTACGCGAGTAGGTAATATGACCGTAATTTGCGATCCGCTCCGAAATGTCGGGCCCCATCAGCCGGATCCGATCTCGCAACTCAAGCAGGATAACTTGTCCAATTTCACTTGTTCTCGACAACTGATCAGAGAAATCGATCGATTTTTTTACCTCAAATTCCTGCGCGTCATAATGTCCGACGCTGTTGAAGGTCATCTCCGATGACGCATTCATGTTCCCGTAAGGGTGTACATCTCTATGCGGCCGGTCATCGAAAAGTCCATCATCCAATAGAACTTCCATCAGGTTTCCAGCTTCCTGAACCGCATTGATGGCCCGCTCAAGTGTCAAATTAAAAAACTCCCGGTTACGATAGAGGCGATATTTGGCGAGACGGGCATGGACCATCCGTTCAGCGATCTCACAGTTTTCAACCCGTA
>JAPULJ010000785.1 GCA_027295145.1 Alphaproteobacteria bacterium
CGAGGATCCCAGATCGGTACCTCCAGAGGTCGAGCGTTGGATGAAGATGGTAATCGTTTCACGGGAGCCCCGGCGCTCGAATAACCGGACCCGTAGGAGCGGAAAGCCAAAACAAGATTAAGTACGCTTCGATAAAATCGACAACCCACCTCATCAACAAATATTCGCCCGGGAAGTTTCCCGGGAGAATATTTGTTATGTTGCCTCAACTCATAGGCTGTAGATTATTAGTCGACAAATCCGCTTCGCTCGTCGGATGGACGTGCGCAAGCGGGTCGGCGTTAACCTGAAACGGCTGCGGCAAGACCGTGGGCTGTCGCAGGAGGCGCTCGCCTTCGAATCGGGCCTGCACCGGACCTATATTAGCGGTGTCAAACGCGGGGTGCGGAACCCGACCGTGCGGGTGCTGGAAGAGATTGCCGCAGCGCTGAAAGTCCCCGCAGCGAGGCTGCTCGAGGAGACGCCGCAGAGGAAGAAATCGCGATGACCGGCGGAAAAGATGTCCACCGACGCGCCAAGAAAGCAAGCGCTCCGCGCCCGGCCACAGGGTCAACTCCGGAGGCATCAGGATACGGCAAGGCGCTGTTTGCGATCATCGAAAAGCGGCTGAAGTCGTCTTCGAAACGACGCGCCTACATCCCGCCCGAGCAAATCGCGCGGGCGCTCAGGAAAAACCCCGGGGTCCCGCTGCCGTCCGAGATCCACGACTACCTGTGCGATTTCCTCGAAGGCACGATCCAGGCGCCCGCCGGCAGGCCGGCGGATTTCGAGGATCCGCTGTCACAGATCAAAAAGACCCTCATCCCACCAACCTACGCGCGCTATCTCGCGTGGCTCAGACAGCGAAAGAGGTCGGTTGGGCTCAGGGGCTGGAAGTGCATCCGAGATGCCGATTGGTGGGACGGACCGCCAAACGAGCGGGCGGCGCGGATGACCTGCCGCTACTGGAGGCTCACGATGGACTGGCGCAGGGTTCAGAACATCGTCAGCGAAGCGAAAAAATAACGCCGCGCTCGCCAGCAGCCCGCGCAAACTTCACAGAAATTCGCGCCGCATTGTCGTGAAGGTAATGCGGCCCAAAAAGGCTCATTGCTACCCGAGGCAACGATTCCAGCTTCGGAGGAACTATGAGCAATCGCAAGATAGAAAGTACCGCAGTATCGGATCTAAGGCTGCGGGCAACCAACCCTCGCACACACTCCAAGAAACAGATACGCCAGATCGCCGACAGCATCGAGCGGTTCGGGTTCAACAATCCAATCTTGATCGACGCCGAAGACACCATCGTGGCCGGCCAAGGACGTGTTGAGGCCGCCATGTTGCTAGGCTTCGAGACGGTACCGACGATTCGACTTGAAGATCTGACCGAGAATGAAATTCGGGCGTATGTGATCGCCGACAATAAGCTTGCCGAAAACGCAGGCTGGAACCACGAGCTGCTTGCTATCGAGCTGCAGGGGCTGATCGAACTCGACCTCGATTTCGACGTCACGATCACCGGTTTCGACATGCCCGAGATCGATATCCTGATCAGCGAGCTGAATGCCACCGACGAGGACGATCAGGCCGACGAGGTTCCTGCTGTCCACGACGGCCCGCCGGTCACGCGGCCGGGAGATATCTGGTGTATCGGCAAGCATCGTCTGATTTGCGGCGATTCCACGGATTCCAATATCTACGCCCGGCTTCTAAACGGCGCCGAGGCGCAGATGGTGTTTACCGATCCGCCCTATAACGTCCCAATCGAGGGGCATGTCAGCGGTCTCGGCAAGATGAAGCACCGTGAGTTCGCAATGGCGTCGGGCGAGATGACCGAGGCCGAATTCACGGCCTTTCTCTCGACCGTGTTCGGCAATCTCACCGGGTACAGCGCCGATGGTGCCATCCATTTCATTTGCATGGACTGGCGGCATATCGGTGAAGTTATCGCGGCCGGCAGAGACGCCTATGCCGAATTAAAGAATCTCTGCGTGTGGGCGAAGACCAACGGCGGTATGGGTTCGCTCTACCGGTCCCAGCATGAACTCGTGTTTGTGTTCAAGGCCGGCACGGGCCCGCACATCAATAATGTCGAACTCGGAAAACACGGCCGCTATCGAACGAATTTGTGGTCATACCCGGGTATCAACAGTTTCGGCAAGGATCGGGATGCGGAACTAGCGCTCCACCCCACCGTGAAGCCGGTCAAGTTGGTCGCTGACGCGATTCTGGATTGTTCGAAGCGGGGCGGCGTCGTGCTCGATGCCTTCGCCGGCAGCGGCACCACGCTGATCGCTGCCGAAAAGACCGGCCGGCGGGGCTACGGTATCGAGCTTGATCCACGTTATTGTGACGTGATCGTCCGGCGGCTCGTCGCCGCGGCCAAGGTCGAGGCAATCCACGCCGGCACCGGCATGCCCTTCGCCGAGATCGAGCAGGAACGTGCAGCGGCGGTCACCGTAGAAGCCTAATTCAACCATGGCCGTGAAATCGGCCGGAGCCGTCGGACCAAGATCCGTCGGTGTTGACGATCACGCTGGAGCAATCCGCGGCGTCTGAGGCGTGAGTCCGATAGCTGTAATTGGAAAACCGGTCCCCGCCCTTCTGCAGCCAAGGGGCCTGGACGCCGTGTTTCATGGCCCGGTATTTCAACACGGGAAGGTCAAATGCCCGCCCGTTGTAGGTCACCAGGCGAGGCTTCGAACGCTCGAAGTAGCGAAAGAAGCCGTCCAGGAGCTGCGCCTCGGAGAAGTCGGTCTCGCCGCCGCAGCGAAGCTGTTGCAAGGTATACGTCTCGCCCTCACCGGATCTCTCGATATTCGCCTCGAGGAAGCCAATTGCCACAACCTGGTGGAAGGGAAGGATCGGGAAGTCATCGCCCTCGTGATGTGCGCGGTCAGGGATCGTCTCGATATCGACGACCATAACGCTTGTAAGCGGCATCCTTCTTCCCTCGGCCAATACATGATGTTTCGTCCAAGTAGATCATTCAGAATTCGGAAGCAGCCTCAAACGTCACCGCTGTCGGGCCCCGAGTTCGGCTTCGTCGCCCGTCTGATACGCGAATTCGACGAGAACCGTATCGTCATCGAAGGTATCTTGCGAACCTGAGATGTTCATTATATGTTCTTTTCGCGGGCCGCCAAGAACCGGGACATTGTTGCCAAGCGTATGGCCCCTGCCCAAATTGCCAAGGCGCAGCGCCGGGCAGAAAAGTGGCGGCCTACTGCGGTGATTTTTTTGGTTCGGCCGCCGTCACGCACGCAAATTGCGGAATAGCACAGGCGCAGACCACTCCGTTTATGTCCGTCCCAACAGCCATATCGCCCGCCGGATACGCCGCCTTCATCTCACGCTGTCACCAATT
>JAPULJ010000786.1 GCA_027295145.1 Alphaproteobacteria bacterium
GTCGCAGATAACATCCCCGGCCATCTCGGTAAGTTCGAGAGCGTCATCGAGTTCTCGGTAGGCAAGAAAACCAGCGTCAGTGGTGACCTTGGAGCCGTGGAACTCCAGCTTCAGGCGGCGGTCAAAATCAACCCGAATGCACCCCTGTTTCGATTCACCCATCGGGTACGCCATCCCAGCCGCTCCATCAATGCCTCAAGATATTGTTTCTTATGACAGAATCTCCATCTAGCGGCATGAAATATCGGGTTCACCCGGCAAATGGGGGTTAAATGGAAGGGACAGCACGAAATGACCACTGAGCAGGGTTTTCCATCAGCAGATCAGCCCGATAAAGGGGCAGATCGTGATCTGCCGTACCAGTTTAGGGCCGGACTCGCCCGGACTCGCCCTGAGACGCTGTGGCTTCCGTAAACCTAGATTCCATTGGATTTCCTAGCTTTCGGTTGGTTGCAGGTTAGTCTGGGTCGAACGCTGGCGCTGCCGAAGGCCATCGAACACCCCGAACGTCAACCCCCAACCCTGCTCCGAAAATCCACTTCGAAAACCGCCGTCAACCCGGTCGCTACCGCCGGCCTCGCTCAAATCCGATGACCGTCATGAATAATTTGGACTATGTATTCAGTTGACATCAGTCGAATTTGCCGGCAAACTGACGACATTTGTAAGGAAACAAGATAAAGAAGACTATGCAGAGAAGACTATTAATAACTTTGTCTATCCAGTACAGCAATGACGGCGTGGCGTGAGACCATGGATTGGCGGGCTCATATCAAGTGGGTCGAAGCTGTAGGTTTATTTGCCCTTGCCCTATGGGTGCGTCTGTATCTCATCAACGATACTCCGCGCCTCGAACACCCACCCTCGTGGGACGAGATCTACCATATCCTCGCTGCACGTTCCTGGATGGCCAACGGCTCGCTGGCAATCGCCGACGGGGAGTATTCGCGGGTTCCGCTGTTCACCATATCGCTGGGATTTCTATTCCGCTTCTTCGGAGACGATCTTACAGTCGCTAGATCCTATTCCGCGGTGGGTGGGAGTGCGCTCGTCGCCGCCCTTTTCCTTTGGGTTCGTTGGAACGCGGATCGATGGGCAGCGTGGCTTGCCGCTCTACTTCTGTGTTTCTCACCGATGGCCCTGTTTCAATCACAGCACATCCGTTTCTATTCGTTGCATGCAGTCGTATTTTGGCTTGGCTCGGTAGCGGTCTATGCGCTGGTCATGTGCAGGCTTCGAAGGTGGCACGCCGTGCTGGTGACCATCTTGGCGGCGTGGTTGTTCAGTTTAGCCATGTACCTGCAGATTACGACACTGATCGGATTGGCTGGAATTTCGCTTTGGGCGCTGTTCGCGTGGCTTGCGCGATCTGGCCACGAGCTCCTGACAAAGAGTCGCGCGAATTGGCTCCTCCTGCTGTGGAGTGTATTGCTCCTCGCCGCGGCGGCAATCGCCTTAAATCGCTTTTATCCAGGCTTAGCCGGCCTATTTTATTTCAAACCTCCTATGTGGTCGCAACAGACCGGTCTTCATTCGTACTACATGATGTTTATTCGTCGCTATCCGAGTTTTTGGAGCTTGCTCCCGCTCGCAGCCATCTTTGCGATTGCGCGAAAGTCGCAGCCCGGAATATTCTGCGCTAGCATCTTCGGTACAGCAATAGTGCTGCATTCGTTGGTCCCGCCACGAGCAGAAAGATATATATACTACCTTCTTCCCTTCTTTTTCGCTTTGTGGGCGATCGTTCTGATCGAAGCCGCGCCATATTTGCGTCGTCTTGCTGCGGAGGTTGTTCGGCGGACGCTAAACATGAAACCGCGTCGCTGTCTTGATAAGACCGTCGCATCCTTGATCATTTGGTTCGTGGTGCTGTTTATGATCGCGAGCAACCCAGCATTCCCAATCGCGTACCGAATGCTAGCGGGCGGCCCAGTAGAGTTCGGCGGAATTCCGTTGTACTGGTGGAAGAAAGCGCCAGCCTGGGAGGCGGCGGCTGCCACGCTAAATCCCTTCATTGAGCACGCTGCAATCGTGCTGACAACGCGTGGAATTATGACACTCTATCACCTCGGCCGATACGACATAGAGATTAGCAAGGGCGTTTTGCAAGAGACGGACACGGGTGAGGAATTCGGCATCGATCGCCGCACGGGGCAACGGGTCATCAGCACGGCGGAATCCTTGCGTCAGGTGATGGCGTGCTACCCAAGCGGCCTCATCGTTACGACGGACTGCGCTGCTAACGCACCGGGCTCGGGCCCCTCCCGTGAGTTCTGTTCGCTGTATGGCTTGAGCCCTGGTGCAACCGATGTCGTTCTGTCTGGTACAACGGTGCTTCCGCTTCGTGAACGGTCGGGGCTGCGGGCCTTCTATTGGGAGCACCCGGAAGGAACACCTTTAGGTAAATGCTCATTTGTTGCCCCCGATTCGTAATACAGTTTTCAAGCCGACATTTCCCAGATAACCCCCAAATTCAGGGAAATCGTACCACCGTTCCACCACCAAGGGAACTGCATCCCTTCCGCAGCCATCCGACGGCCTGATTTTGGAGATCGGCCCTCGTTTGGAAGGCCATTCGACCAGATTTTCCGCCATTCAGGCACACCCCTCCTATCGATTTCACCTGGCCGTCGATTTCCCCGGCCTACGCCGGAGCGGGTCTTGGTCGCAGATCATCAATCAGGCTCAGGATTTCCCGGAACAGTTCCCTCGGCACCGCCACCTCGGCCAATTGGAACGTGACGTACCGGCCATGGCTGACCACCTTAGCACCGATCCGGGCCGCATCGCCGCGCGAGCCGCCGTCATAGATCTCGGCAAGAGCCAATAGACGCCGAAGCTGAGCGGCGTCCCGCGCTCGCTTGATCGCGTCGAAACCAACCGCCCCCGGCCTGAGGGCCTCGCGCACGGCCGCCTCGACCTCGCCGAGCGGGAAGCTCTCCAGGAGCCGGAGAACCTGGACGTACGCGCGCTTGCCGGCGGCATCGTGATTCCTGGGGCCCATACGGACCTCCAAGAGACGCCGCAGGGTGGCGAAGGCCTCGGGCAGATCCCAGCCCCTGAGAGGGGCCGCCTGGTCGAGCGCGCCGACCTTGCGCTCGATGAGCGACAGGTAGT
>JAPULJ010000787.1 GCA_027295145.1 Alphaproteobacteria bacterium
AGGGCATAACCACCAAGGAAGCGGAGGCCGAGCCACACAGATGGATCGTCGAATTGGGTCAGCGCGAAAGTCGCCACGCCAGCAAGTATTGCCATGGCAAAGAATGCGGCCTTGTAGCCGACACGGTTCAGGATCCAGCCATAAGTGAGGGCGCCCGTCATCGAACCGGCGTAATAGAGCGACGTCACGGAGCCAACAAATGCTTCACCAAAACCTAGGCGGTTGAGTTCCAGGGCAACGAGCGGAAACAGGGCGCCAGTCGAAAAACCGAAGAATGGAGCCGCAAGGAGCAGCCAACCCGCACGGCGGAACACCATCGAAGATTTGGACATAAGAGTACTCCCGCGATTGCCACGCCATATTTACATAATTGCGTATTTGCGCTATAATGCATATATGGATTCTAAAGAAGCAACGAACTCAATGGTGATTGGTGCGTTGTTCTCCAAAACGTCACAACGACGAAAGGATATCGGATGATTGAAGGCCTGAGCCACTTGACATTTATTGTTAAGGATCTGGATCGAATGGAACAATTGCTCACAACCGTGTTTGATGCGCGTAAGATTTATGACAGCGGCGAGGGTACTTTTTCGATCTCGAAAGAAAGGTTCTTTGATATCGGTGGGCTCTGGATTGGTACGATGGAAGGGGAACCACTTCCGTCGCAAACCTACAATCATGTGGCATTCAAATTTGCGGAGGCCGACTATGATGAATATTTGGCCCGGATTGAGTCACTTGGCTTACAAGTGCGCAAAGATCGACCGCGTGTCGAAGGTGAAGGCCGTTCGATCTACTTTTACGACCACGATAATCACTTGTTCGAACTTCACAGCGGGACACTTGAAGAACGGCTAAAGCTGTACGCCAAATCACCGCCATCGGCTCATAGCGGTAATTGAACTCAATGTCTCAAGCCGACAATGAGCGTTGACTTAATTTGATATAGGTCAAGTCCGAGAACTGCTGGATAAATTGTTGGCGGTTGCCTTCTTTGAGATTTGCTTGGCAAGGCCGGTTTGGGCCTTGTATTCCTGGTCGAGATTTTCTCTGAGGGCCTCCATCTGACGGTGTTCGAAAGGGGTGACCTTGATGGGGCGCCAGCGCTCGGCGGCGCGGATCATGGCGCCGAACATGAGCTTCAGGACGGCCTTTTCGCCGAAAGCATTGGGAATGATCTTGAGGCGCCGGCGTTCCTCGACGAACAAGCGTTCCAAGAGGTTCGTGGTGCGGGTCGCGCGGCGGTGGTTGACCGGCAATCTCAAGTGCGCGATGCACGCCTCGAAGTCGTCTTGGAAGCATTGGATGGCCGAGGGAAGTTCGCTTTCGTAGTCCCGGATCAGGCCTTCGGCCAGCTCTCTGGCAATCGCCCGGCTGGGGGCCTGATAGGCGGCCGTGGCCCGTGCCTTGACGTCCGGCCAGAGGTCTTCTGGCACCTTGACCGCCAAGTTCCTCATGCGGTGCGCCAGGCAGCGCTGGCGGGCACTCTTGGGGAAAGAGATCTCGATCGCCTTGATAATCCCCGGCGCCCCGTCGGAGGCCACCAGCACGGGGTCGCCCAGGCCGCGGTTTCTCATGTCCTGATTGAACGCGCTCACCGTCTCGGCATCCTCCTTGGAGCCCGCCATCAGCGGCAGCAGGACCTTACGGCCGCCGCCGGTGAAGCCCCAGGCCGCCATCACGGGCTCGCGCCGCTGCCCCGGGCGGAGGGGTTCGGCGATGCCGTCGATGAACAGGTAGACGATGTCGTATTCCGAGAGATCGCGGGTCGAAAAGTCCTGGTAATCCGCCCACAGCCGCTCGCCGATCTCCGAGACAGCCGTCCGGGAGAGCAGAAGACGGCCCGTCTCGTCCTTGAAGGCATCCTCGATGTCCCGGACCGAAAATCCGCGCGCCAACATCTCGATGGCCAGATCCTCAAGGCCCTCCGAATGGCTTGAGATGCGCCCGCAACTCGGAGCGAAAGGGCTCGGCCGTCCCGGCCACCTGGGGAACCGTATAATCGATCCTGCCCTCCGCCGTCTTAAGCCGCCCCCCGCAAGACCCGTTGCGATGGCCCCCGCCCGCCGGCGCGCCATGCTCGTAATAGTCCCGGCCCAGAGCGTCGCGGACCTCGGCCTCCAGTCCTTCCTCGATGATCAGCCGCGTCGCCAGCTTCACCAAATCGCTCTTGGCGTTATCCACCCGAAGGCGCCCATCAAACAGCGCATTCAAGGCTTCACGAGTCCGCGCGGATCCTGGTAATCTCTTAGCCATGGAGGTGCCTCCTGTTAAGGGCCGGCATCAGCCAAGCCCGGGGGGATTCGACACCTCAAAGGATCCACCTCCTCCTCAATTCCCAGCAAGTTTAGGACTTCACCTTTGATATATGTGCTATAGTGCAAATATGGAATCGAAAAATGCGATAGATGCGTTGTTAGCGCTGGGACAGGAAACCCGTCTTGCCGCCTATCGCCTGCTTGTTGAGCACGAACCCCATGGTCTGGCCTCCGGGGCGGTCGCACAGAAGCTCGGCGTAAATGCATCAACGATGTCACGTCACCTGGCACAGCTCGAACGGGCCGCGTTGCTGCGCTCATGGCGAGAGCAACGACAGATCATGTACGCGATCGATCACGAAGGGACGGGGCGACTCCTCAATTTTCTTACGGAGGATTGCTGTACGGCGCATCAAACCTAGGCGACGGCTACACACGGTCGCAATCGCTCGACGCCCAGCACGAAAAGCTCGGTCACTTTTCGGGAACAACCACTAAGCAGGAGCAAGCATAATGTACCGACTTCATATTCATGTCTCAGTGCCGGAGCTCGACGAAGCAATCAGATTTTATTCCGCTTTGTTTGCCGCATCGCCGAGCGCGATCAAGGATGGCTACGCCAAGTGGATGCTAGACGATCCTGGACTCAACTTCGCGGTAAGCGTCAATTCGAGTGAGGGGCGAACGGGATTGCATCACGTCGGTATACAGGCAGAGACAAAGGAGGAATTTCACGCCCTGGGCCAGAGGTTGCTGGAGACGAAACGCGACACCCACGACGAACATAACGTGCATTGCTGCTACGCAATCGGAGACAAGTCCACTGTCGTGGATCCTGCGGGCCTCGAATGGGAGACGTTTATAACCCATGGCGAGAGTCCTCATTGGGCGACGACGTATGTTGATCCGAATGAAGATCACCACACTTGACTCCACACCATCCAAAAAATGATCCGAGTATGGCAAAGACCAAGGATATGACGAATTCAAGCGGACAATTGCTGGAAATTTTCTGGGGGAGTGGTAGTCCCTTTGCATGGCGCGTGTTGATGACTGCGGAGCTCAAATCCGTCCCATTCGAGTCCCGGCGGCTGCAGTTCACCGAAAAAGAACATAAGGCTCCAGCTTATCTGGCCATAAATGATCGTGGCGAGGTGCCAACGTTGAGAGACGGAAATTTTGTGCTCACCGAATCATTGGCGATCATGACCTACCTCGACGCCGAGTATGCCGACCCGCCGCTGTTTGGCCGGTCTTCACCGGCCACGGGGCTCATCTGGCAATGGATTTCCGTCTTTGTGTATCACTTCGATCCGCTAGCGGTTCGTATCATCGCGCCGGTTTTTGGCGGGGTGCTCGACGCATTCGAGGACGATATCCAGGTGGCCGCGGCCAACCTTCATTCGGAGCTCTCACGCGTCGAGGAATCGGTTGAAGGAAATCTCTGGCTCGGTGGTGACAGCGTCAGCGCGGCCGACATCATCGGGTATTGCGACCTCGAGTTTCTCTTGCGAATAGTAGGTCGGGACGAGGTCAAGCGTTTAAGGCTCGGATTCGATGAGTTGGAGGATCGATACCCGTCGATCACAGCCTGGCGCGATCGAATGACGCGCATCGAAGGATATGACAAAGCCTACCCTCCTCATTGGCGAATCAGTTAACGTCGCTTCCGAGCCAAAATCGATCATTCGACGGTTGCCGACAGACACCGGGCGCCCTTGTCGATGGCTTCTGCGCCATGGAACTGCCAGTCGGCTAACCGCTTTGATGCAATGTAACGGTAGCGTAAACAATTGCGGCGGCTCGAACGGGAAGTCATCTACGCTGTCGATGACAACGGCATACAGAAACGTATGAAATTTATGACCGAGAATTGCTGTCGGGCAAACCCGGCAACCGGCAAACGAGCCGAGCATCCATCTGAAAAATAGAATCTCTGCAGTGGGTCCAGGCGGTGTAGAAACGCGGACACCGAGACCAATTGCGCAACAATTGAACCCGGAAGGTAACGTCGACGAATCATCGTTGCGGCGAAGGCCAATTTCTTGATTCGATATTTCGTCTCGGTCTCTAGAAAATCGTTTTTACACAGCCTGAGCCATAAGCGGACATTCAAGCACTTTGGTTTGTTCGGGGGAGCGGTTCCTCTTGTCACACAATTCGGGACGGTAATGAAATCGCGTTGCAGCGGGACGAATCTAGTGTGGCTCACGCCCCTGCGCCACGGTAGATGCTCAGCTGCTCCGCTTTCGAAAT
>JAPULJ010000788.1 GCA_027295145.1 Alphaproteobacteria bacterium
CGCGAGGCGATGCTGCAAGACTACGTAAAATTCGCCCGCGCCAAGGGCCTCAGCACTTGGCGCGTGGTCATGGTCCATATCCTCAAGAACATTCTGATCCCGGTGGTTACGGTGCTCGGACTGGAGTTCGGAAATTTGATCGCTTTTTCGATCGTCACCGAGACCGTGTTCGCATGGCCTGGAATGGGCAAGCTGATCATCGATTCGATTCAATTGCTGGACCGGCCGATCATCGTCGCCTACCTGCTGATCATCGTGTTCTTGTTCATCGCCATCAATCTGGTGGTCGACATCCTTTATTCGGTGCTCGATCCCCGAGTACGCTTGCAGGACGTGAAGGCATGATCGATAGCGCCGAAACCCTCACCGCCGCGGCCCCGGAGACTGTCACTTCGGCGGCCGCAAAGGTCGAGACGCCCTTGGGGCGTTTCGTCTCGGATTATTGCGAAAGCAAGCCGGCGATGGCGGCCTTCATGGTCTTTTGCGTGCTGGTCTTCATAGCGGTTTTCGCGCCTCTCATTTCACCGCAGAACCCCTACGATCTTGGCGAGATCGACATCATGGATAGCCGCCTGCCGCCCGGCGCCGAGGGTATGACGGGTATGAACCACGTCCTGGGCACCGACGACCAGGGGCGCGACATGATGAGCGCCATCTTCTACGGTCTGCGCATCAGCCTGGGCGTCGGCGTGATGAGTGGTGTGATCGCGCTCTGCATCGGTATGACCGTTGGCCTTATGGCCGCCTATTTCGGGGGCCGGTTCGACTCGGTGATCATGCGAGTCGTCGACCTCCAACTCAGCTTTCCCGCCATCCTTTTGGCGTTGATCGTGCTTGCGGTTCTGGGCAAGGGCGTGGACAAGATCATCATCGCCCTGGTCGCCTTCCAGTGGGCCTACTACGCCCGCACCGTGCGCGCCTCCGCGCTCGTCGAGCGCAGCAAGGAATACATCGAGGCCGCGACCTGTCTGGCGCTCAGCCACAGACGCATCGTGTTCCGGCACTTGCTGCCGAACGTCATTCCGCCGTTGATCGTCGTCGGAACCGTTCAGGTGGCCCATGCGATCGCATTGGAAGCGACGCTGTCGTTTCTCGGCGTCGGCCTGCCGTTGACCGAGCCGTCGCTCGGGTTGCTCATTGCCAACGGTTTCGACTACATGCTGACCGGAAAATACTGGATCAGCTTCTACCCGGGGATCGCGCTGTTGGTCACCATTTTCAGCATAAATCTGGTCGGCGATCAGCTTCGCGATGTGCTCAACCCACGCCTTCAAAAGTGATCGGTGGCTCGTGAACGCGAACCTGCCCACCCTCGTCGTCGAGGATATCAAGACCCATTTCTTCACCAAGGCGGGCATCGTAAAGGCGGTGGACGGTGTCGACCTCACCATCGGCCGCGGCGAGATCCTCGGTCTGGTGGGCGAATCCGGCTCGGGCAAAACCGTGACCGGATTCTCGATCATGGGCTTGATAGACCCACCCGGGCGGTTGGTCGCGGGGCGGGTCCTGTTCGACGGTCGGGACATTGCGGCCTTGCCCGAAAACGAAATGCGCCGGATCAGGGGCCGCCGAATCGCCATGATTTTCCAGGATCCCATGATGACCCTGAACCCGGTGTTGCGCATCGATACGCAAATGATCGAGGCCATCCGGGCGCACGAGGACGTGAGCCGGCGGGAAGCCTGGCAGCGTTCGCGCGACGCGCTCGGCCGGGTCGGCATTTCCTCGGCGGAGGAGCGCTTGCGAGCCTACCCGCATCAGTTCTCGGGCGGCATGCGCCAGCGCGTGTCCATCGCCATCGCGCTTCTGCACAAGCCCGACCTGATCATCGCCGACGAGCCGACCACCGCGCTCGACGTCACCATCCAGGGGCAAATCCTCTACGAAGTGCAGAAGCTGTGCCGGGAGACCGCCACGGCGCTCATGTGGATCACCCACGATCTTTCGGTCGTCGCCAGCCTGGCCGACAAGGTGTGCGTCATGTATGCGGGGAAAATCGTCGAGTCGGGCACGGTCGACGAGGTGCTCGACAGCCCCTTGCATCCCTATACCCGGGGCCTGATCGATTCGGTGCCGAACCGGAATCGCCGTGGCGTCCCGCTGTCGCAGATTCCGGGCATGACGCCATCGTTGATCGATCTGCCCGACGGTTGCGCGTTCAACACCCGCTGCCCGCGCACCGACGATGCCTGCTTCTCCAGCCCGCTTCTCACCTCGCCCCAGCCCGGGCGCGCGGTACGCTGTTTTCATCCGCATCTGCCCGGCGCCTCATGACCGCCCCCATCATCGAGCTGCACGGCCTTTCCAAGCGCTTCGTGAAGACGCTCGATCTGTCGGAAAAGCTGGCACGGTCCCTTGGCGCAAACCTGCGCGAGGAAGTGGTGCAGGCAGTAGATCGGGTGAGCCTCTCCCTGGACGAGGGAGAGGTTCTGGGTCTGGTCGGCGAATCGGGCTGCGGAAAATCCACGCTCGGCCGCATGGTCGCCGGCATCATGACGCCGAGCGAGGGAGATATTCGCTATCGCGGCAGCGATGTCGCCACCCTGCCGCCGGTCCAAGCCAAGGCGGTCGCCCTCAAGGTCCAAATGATTTTCCAGGATCCCTTTGCCTCGTTGAACCCGCGTATGCGCGTGCGCGACATCATCGGCGAAGCGCCCCGGGTACATGGTCAAATTACAGGCGACCAGGTGGACGAGCATGTCGAGGAGATGATGCGGCGGGTCGGTCTCGATCCCGGTTTCATACGCCGCTACCCACACCAGTTTTCCGGCGGCCAGCGTCAGCGTCTCGGCATCGCCCGGGCGCTGGCGGTGGCGCCGGAATTCATCGTCTGCGACGAAGCGGTCGCGGCACTCGACGTCTCGATCCAAGCTCAGGTGCTGAACCTGTTCATGAAGCTGCGCGAGGATTTCGGGCTGACGTATCTATTTATCAGCCATGATTTGAGCGTGGTCGAGCATCTCTCCGATCGGGTCGCCATCATGTATCTGGGCCGGATCGTCGAGCTGGCGCCGACCGAGGAGTTGTTCGCGGCGCCGAACCATCCCTACACACAGGCGCTCCTGCGCGAGGTGCCGCGGCTCGATACCCGCCGGCGGCGTTTCGAGCCGGTCAAGGGAGAAATCCCATCGCCTCTCGATCCGCCATCCGGCTGTCATTTTCACCCGCGCTGTCCCTTCGCCATGGACATATGCCGGAGCGAGGCGCCGCGCCTCGAGGAAATTTCGCCGAGCCGATTTTCCGCTTGTTACCTGAATCATAAGACCTGAAAGGGACGAAACCCACGCCCGCAACCGCTGAACAGGGAATTACAGCTTCATGCCCGTAGAGTCCGGCAACGACTATCCCATCGAGCTGACGCCGCCCGATATCTCGCCCTACAAGGAGGGAAACACCGGTGTCGACTATTTCACGACCTTCGAGGCCGAGGCAGCGGGGCCCCACGTCATGGTCACGGCCGTGGTTCACGGCAACGAGCTGTGCGGCGCACTCGCGCTGGATCATCTGTTCCGGGAAAACCTGCGGCCGGTGCGCGGCAAGTTGACGCTCGGCTTCGCGAACGTCGGCGCCTTTCACAGCTTCGATGCGGCGCAGCCGAAGAACTCCCGATACCTGGACGAGGACTTCAACAGGTTGTGGGACGTGGCGACGCTGAAAGGCGAGCGGGACAGCGCGGAATTGACCCGCGCCCGCGAGATTTGGCCGCTCGTCGAGCAGGCCGATTTCCTCCTCGATATCCATTCCATGCAACACGCGACCGTGCCGCTGATGATGGCGGGACCGCTGCCCAAGGGGCGGGCGCTGGCCCGCGGCGTCGGCACGCCCGAGACCGTGGTGAGCGATGCAGGGCATGCCGCCGGCAGGCGCCTGCGCGACTATCTGGGGTTTGCCGAGGAAGCCAGCCCGCGCAACGCACTTCTGATCGAATGCGGGCAACACTGGGAGGCGGGCAGCCGGGAGGTCGCGATCGAGACCGTCTACCGCTTCCTGGGGCACCTCGAGGCGATCGCCCCGGAGGCGGCCGAGCCTTATGTCTCGAAGGCCGCGCCGGCGCAAAAATTCATCGAGGTCGCCGGGCCGGTCACCATCGAGACCGATGGATTCCGTTTCGCGGAGAATTACAAGGGTCTGGAAGTCATCGCGGAAGCGGGGACGGTGATCGGCCACGACGGCGACAAGGAGGTCACGACGCCGTTCGATGACTGCGTCCTGATCATGCCCTCGCAGCGGCTGAAAAAAGGCGAATCCGCGGTGCGGTTCGGGAGATTCGTGC
>JAPULJ010000789.1 GCA_027295145.1 Alphaproteobacteria bacterium
GGATAAGCCGGCCAGCAAGCGAGCCATCCTCGAAAGTAAGCCGTCCGCTCCGCACCACCGCCTGAAGGGCTATGCTTATGAGCTGTGCAAAGTTTCTGGCATCGATCCGTGTGACGTTGGCGATGCGGGCTTCAAAACTCAGCGTGCCGACCTCCTTGCCGCTGATGACAAACTTCTCGACCGTAAGCTCGCGCAGCTTTGGCCGGTAACGATAGGCATAGTCGACATCGACGACGATTTTGCCGTAGCCGAGGCGCTCCATCCACACCCTGGTTGCCGGCTTGGCCTTGTCGGCGCGCATCTCGAAACCCCGCACCTGCACCGTGACATAGTGCGGCACATCGTTGCTGGTATCGTAGCTGACCAGCGTTAGGCCGCGGATGCGGGCGCTCCCGGCTTGTTTTGAGGTGATGGCGATGTTGTTAAGCTTGATCTTGCCGCTGAGCAGATCGTAACCGGCGGATTCGTATCGCACACTTGTTCCTGGCGGCAGCTGGGTCAATATTCGACCGATTCTTCGGTCGGCCTCGCGGTCGGCGTAAATTTGGCCAACGAGATAACCACCTCCGATGATACCAAGGGCGACAACCAGTATTGTTATCCTGCCAGATTTCATGTGTAAGCGGCTCTCCCACCCGCCGCCCGGCTGCGGGACGGCAAGAAGACCTCGCAAATATCAATAGCATAGTACGGGCTACAGTACCATTGCGTGCCCAAAAGTGTGGTGCCGCGCGGGATTTTACAAGCAATTATAGTGTGATGGCAGCCGACTCGAAACGAAGGGAACGCTTCAAGGGTTTTAAAGGGCTAGGCTTCAAAGGGCGCTCTGATCCCTCTACAGAGCCGGATTCGCATCCGAATGCATATTGTGCAGCCGTTGTCGGCGATTGGCAGGAGACATCTGGGGGATCTCGGCTCAGGACAGCTACATCGGTTTTAGAGCTAGCTGCGTATGCAGATGATGGTTTGCCTGAACCCCGCTATTTGGTACTGACCGGCTCGCGTGCGGGCACTACTCGCAGACGTTCCGCCAATTCTGCCGACAAGCTATGAGCGAGAACGCCGAATCGTGAAGCCCTTGCCTTTCACACTGGGGAACCGGCGGATCGTTGGAGGATTTGCCATGCAAATCTGCTGCGTAGTCGTCACGGGACGTTTCCAGCACCGAGTGGATGGGCTACCGGGTGGATGCCCGTACGGACGCCTGCAAACCTCGACATAGCGGGTATAGGTAACGGTTTGGCATGTCCGCGCCGCCGCCTCAGTGGCCGCGACAGCGCCCGATAGGACTACGACGGTGATTGCGATAGATTTGAGAGACCTTTTCCGGTGCCTGTCTAGTTTAGGTTTCGATGTTGGCCCAGAGATACGGGAATAAGGACACAACAGATTACTAACTGCAGGAGGCATACGCTTGGCGAGAGCAGAAGTGCGCCGCGTAACGGTTGCCGCTGGTACGACGCATGCATGCACGATAGACGCGGCGCATGCAGTTCTGATTCCGCATCACCTGTCCGCGGTTGGACCGGGCGTTGCCACGATTGGACCGGGCGTTCTGAAAGCTGACACCGCTCTGCGCGGTGACGTCGAGGCCGGTGTTCGGTGCGGCGGAGGCGGCACCGACTGTGCCGAGCGAGATGGTGGCGATGGTGGCCAGAGTGATGAGTGTCTTCTTCATGGTCGTGTTCCTTTCGGCTTTAGGTGATGGGAACACTGTGTCCCCCCTTGATGACAACACATTTACCCAAACACGCCCGAACCGCAGTGACGGCGGTCACCTTGGTTGAAAAGATTCAAAAATTTTTCGCATCGCGTAGGGAACCTGCGTTAAAAGTGCTGACTTCGGGTCGGCAAGGTCCACCGAATGAACAATCCCATCCTCGTCTTCCACGCTGGCGCCCAGGTCGGCAAGTTCCGCTTCCTGTTGTACTTCTCGCTTGCGTGCCTCGTTGGGTCGATGGTGGCATTCTACTGGATTGCCTTCGTCATCGAGGAAGTTGAGCTAACCAATCAAGAACGGTGGCTCTTGGCGCTGGTCGTGCTCGCTTTGGGCGTGGCATTTTTTGGCGGCATGCTCATCTACTCGCACCGTTACGTCGTCTGGCTGTGGGTCGACGAACAGCTCCGGGAGGTAGACATCGAGACCGTTGCTCTGTTCGGTGGGCGAGTGCGGCGATTTAATGTCGAGGAGCTGGCTTCGATTAAATATGACGCTGGCGAACTGAGAACCTACTACCACCATATCAGGACCCCGTATCTCAAGCTCAGGGTTAGCGGTCAGCGATTGCCCTATGTTGTCGACCTCCAGGGTTACATCCCGGAGGAAGCGCTGTTCGACAAGCTGGTGGCGAAGTCATAGAGATGGATCTCGAGCTGAGGTTATAAGATTCCAATCGAGGTAGAAACTGACGCTGCGGTAACTGTCTGTTCATAGCCGATGCCGCTCTCTAACTTGGTATTAGGTAGGCTTATGCCAGGAGGGTTGATACATGGCGCGCCGCGCCTCGCCAGCGGGTTGTGCACCGGCGTGCGCGGAAAAGAGATGGGCCCGCCATTCATGACGGGCCCCTCGTACTGGCGTCTATCGCCCTGTGCGAGCGATCAGTGGCCTGCGGGGTGATACCACTTCGGCAGCAAGTTGATCTGGTTGGGGTTGAGTCCGGCTTTTTTGAACGTATCGATCTGGCCAATCACCTTCCCTTTCACGAGATCGATGACCGTGATCGAGCCGTCGTTCATGCCCTTCAGGTCAAGGAGGTTGTTCTGCACGAAGGCAAGCTTCTCGTCCGGCGTGATGCCGACGTGGTGCGCGCCCGCTGCCCCGTCGATGGTCTTCAGGAGCTTGGGTTTTAGCGGCCCGGCGCTGATGTCGAAGATGTGAAACTTGCCGGGGTTGGCGGTAGTCACGTAGAGCCGGTCGGCCTTCCTGTTGAAATAGATTTCGAGCGGTACGCCGGCCTTGATCGACGCGAAGTCGTAAACTTCCTGCACGGCGAAGGTCTTTGTCGCGGGTTTCCATGTCGCCGCCCACAGGGTGCCGCCGAACATATTGGTGACGTAGGCGACCGGGGGATTGGAGCCGGGCACGAATAGTATTTCTACCGGCGCAGCGCCCGCAGGAGACGGCTTTTTCGAGACCTTGTAGCTCTCCAGTACCTTTCCGGTACTGGCCTCGATGGCGGTAATAGTCTCGCCCGGCTCGGTGAGGTCGTGCTTGATGGTTCCTGTGATCAGTATCCTATTGATACTTTCGTTGATGGCGATGCCGTGCGGATACGGCTTCGACGCCTTGATCGTCTTGATCGGCTTGTCGCTCACGGCGTCGCCGACGATAACCACACTGCTGCCCATGCAGGTTACGTACCAGCGGCTGTTGTCGTCCGAGAACACGACGTCCTCACCAACCGCGCAATCGGGTATCGACACCTTGCTCAGGCGGAAAGGTTTTGTCTTCAGATCGAGAACGTAGAGGGCGTTCTCGCCAAACACTGTCATGTACCCCTTGCTGTTGTCCTTGTTGTAGAAGATATGGTGGTTTTTCAGCCCCTTAGGCAGTGGGATGTCAGTAAGGATCTTACCGTAGTTCGCAGACTTCGGATCGACATCGAGGATGGCGATGCCTTCTTTTTGCACCGACTGCCCACTCTTGGACGAATAGTTGACCATGGCTAGGATTTCAGCCCGGGCCGGGACTATCGACTGTGTTCCGGCGAACACCAAGGCCAAGCAAAAGATAGCTTTGTTTAGCATATTGGTCCTCCATTGCTCTGGCGGCTTCGCCCGACCGCAGCCAAGCCTCTTATACAATCGGCGAAGCCATCTCCCTTCATACGAGCCCGCAGCCATGCGGCAAAACATGTGATCGAAATACGTCGCCTAGCTACAACTGGGCCCAACTGCCGCACGGGTTTTAGCGCGCACGGGGGGCCGGCGATGCGAGCGGAATCGCGCTTCCATCATATTTTGGCAAGTATGGATCGCGCAACACATCGCGCCCGAGTCAAGTTTGACTCGAATTGCCACCAGGCGCCAGCGGTTTTGTCTCGGACTCGATCCGCTGTTTAGGGTAGAGCGGACCACGGCCTATCGAACCAGAACTGTGCCGGCTCGCAACCGGATGCCAATTGTGCTGCCGTTGTCGGCAAATACCATGCGTTATTTGGGGATTCCCAGAATAAATCTAAACATAAACTTAATACAATAAATCTACCATGTATTGAGTATCCGAATACACAGCATTTAATTTATCCTGCAGATTATAAGGTAGTACGACATGGCCGGCCAATCCTCTTCCAAAGGGCGGCGACACTCCATTCTCGACAAGTACAGCAGCCAGCTAAAACAGCTTTCCGGCCACCGGCGTGCTGATTTTGCGCTGTTAGCCCTGCAACAACAGCGAATGCTTGTGGACACGGCGAATTCAGCAAAAATTGAGGCGGAGACGGCAAATCGCGCCAAAAGCGATTTTCTCGCCAACATCAGTCATGAATTGCGAACGCCGCTTAATGCAATCATCGGCTTCACCGATGCGATGTTGACGGGAATACACGGACCCATCGGCAACGATCGGTACACCGAATACACACGAGACGTTTTGAACTCGGGCCAACACTTGCTCGACCTCATAAACGATATACTCGACCTCGCCAAGATCGAAGCCGGCAAACTCGAATTACTCGACGATCTGATCGATGTAAGCGCAGCGATTCGGAGCTGCCTGACGATCATCAAGGAACGCGCAGCCAACGCGCGATTGACGCTCGAAGTTAATATTCCGGCTGCCCCCCTCAGACTTCGCGGCGATGCGGTCAAGCTAAAGCAGATATTCATTAATCTGCTTTCCAATGCCGTAAAGTTTACGCCTGCGGACGGCAGGGTTCGTATAGCAGCCGTTGTCGAGGAGTCTGGCTACATGGTGGTTCGCGTGTCCGATACGGGAATTGGCATCGCCGCCGACAACATTTCCAAGGTGCTGACGCCATTCATCCAGATCGATACAGGTCTTGCTCGCCAGTACGAAGGGACAGGCCTTGGTTTGCCCCTTGCGAGACGTTTGGTCGAACTGCATGGCGGCACGCTTGAAATCGAGAGCCAGATTGACGTAGGCACAACGGTTACGTTGAGATTTCCGAGCGAGCGGGTTTACGCAAAGGAGCAGGAAAGAAACCTGCCGAGTGTGCACGCGACGAGCGAAGGACCGACGAAGAACAAAACGATATCAACAGGATCGGCCAATTCAAATGCAAGCTAGATCGCAACGCCGCACCCGCGTGGTGGCGGGCCGTCCGCAATGCAACGAAGCGGCCACAGGAGGTCGGTGATGGAGGGTTCGGTAGCAACTCAGGATGTCAATATTGGCCGTATCGTGGCTGTTTCAGGCGCGCAGGTCGTCGTGCTTCTCCACGGAGGATCCGCCGGGGCAAACGAAGCTCAGCAGAAGCTGCAAATTGGCGCGCTGGTCAAAGTCAATGTGTCGGGCTTCGTGGTGTTTGGTATTGTCGGCGGCCTCAGTATCCCGGTCCCGGCACACGACAATTCCACCTCGGAGTATGGATTGGCCGAAGTCGAGCTGCTCGGCGAGTGCCACATCAATGGAGAACAAAAGCTCTCGGATTTTTGCCGGGGTGTCTCGGTCATGCCATCGTTGGGCGATGAAGTCGTCCCCACTAACCAAACAGATCTAAGTTTAGTTTACGCTACCACACCACTGACCAGCGTACGCGTGGGCTCCGTCCACCAAGATCGAAATCTGGCCGCCTGTGTTGTGACCGACGATTTGCTCGGCAAGCATTTCGCAATCCTTGGCGCTACGGGCTGCGGCAAATCGTGCGCGGTGGTAACTATCCTGCGCGCCATTCTCAACCGCTTCACGCACGGACACATTCTGCTGCTCGACATGCACAGCGAATACGCGTCTGCGTTCAGTGACATAGCAGAAAATCTCGATACAACTACCCTAAAGCTGCCATACTGGCTGCTCACCTTCGCGGAATTCGAGGAGATCGTGCTCGGCGGCGAGAACAACGACCGCGGGTCGATGGCCGCTATTTTCTCGGATGTGATCGTTGCCGCGAAAAAGATAATGCTCAGCGACTCGAAGTTACGCGAGCGGGTTACGCCGGATATGCCGGTACCCTACCGGCTAAGCGACGTTACACGTCTGATTGACGAGGAGGTTGGCCGATTAGATAAGACGCTCAAGAGCACCCCCTACCTCCGGCTCAAGGCGCTGATCGAGACTATTCGAATTGATTCGCGCTTCGGGTTCATGTTCCCCGGCATCGGCGTGCGCGACAATATGGTTGCGATCCTCTCGCAGTTTTTCCGGGTGCCGGTCGCCGGCAAGCCAATAACGATCCTCGATTTGTCCGGTGTTCCGTCAGAGATACTTAACATCGTGATCTCTGTTTTGTGCCGCATGACCTTTGAATTTTCGCTTTGGAACGAACGGGCTATGCCTGTCACGCTGGTCTGCGAAGAAGCTCACCGTTACGCTCCGCGGGAAGTGAACCGCGGCTTCGAGCCCGCCAAGCTGGCATTGTCGCGGATTGCAAGGGAGGGCCGCAAGTACGGTGTTTCCCTGTGCGTTGTCAGCCAGCGGCCTTCCGAGTTAGCACCGGAAGTTCTCTCACAATGCAACACAATATTCGCGATGCGCATGAGCAACCAGAATGATCAAGCATTCGTGCAAGCGATGCTTGCAGATTCTGCGTTCCGGTTGCTTGACGTGCTTCCCTCGCTTGGTAATGCAGAGGCGATCGCCATTGGCGAGGGCGTTTCGGTTCCGGTGCGGATTTGTTTCGACGAGATTCCGGAAGATCAGAGGCCACGAAGCGGTACCGCCGCCTTCTCGAGCGCCTGGTCCGAAGACGTCAAAGACGAGAAGTTCATAGAAACCGTAGTGGAACGGTGGCGCAATCAGGGACAATAGGCGCTACCTGCTAATATTTCGACTTCCGATCGGGAAGTATCGTTTATTTGTTTGCGCGCCGGACCGACACTCTGCGCGCCCTTGCCGTTGATCCTATTGATGGCATGGCCCAAATGACGCCTGAAAGACACCTGTTCCATCGAGGGATTGAGCACACAGTAATTGCCCGAGGACGGGATCGAGGCCTCGGATCTCAGATTGAAGGGAACGCGCTTTTTTTGAAGCCGGCGCGCGGCCCGTTGTTTATGAGAAAGTTTGGAATCGGTTAAGTCGGTTCTTATGGTTTTATAAGCAATTTGTTCTAGATTATTCGATCTACGCTCACCGACCTCTGAGTTCCCATCCCAGGTTTACTATATGCGCTCGTCGATCCGCACCAAACTGCTTGTCTCGCTCCTTCTCGGCGGCCTTTTTGTCGGCGCGGCTGCTTCGTGGATCACCTATAGGGTCACCCTCGGTCAATTCGAGGAACAACTTGCGAAGCGGGGTCGTCTGTTAGGCAGCGCCATAAACCACGTCGCCATGGTCGCCGCGGGATTTACCCAGGTGCAGCACGTGATTGACAAAGTTGTCCGCGACGGGCCCGAGCTCAAATCCATTATCGTCGTCAGCAGGATTCGGCCCTCGATTCTGGCGTCATCCATCAAAGGCTATGTCGGGCAGAGGGCCCAGATTTTGCCGGAGGAACACTTGCGCGTGCATGTGCTCAGGTCCCTGCGGACGGGACAGTTCGGCCAGCATTTGGATGTCAACGGCGATCTGGTCATGATCTTGCCCCTGGAATCCGCCATGCGCGGGATGATGGGTCA